>JAKAXS010000021.1 GCA_021816505.1 Pseudomonadota bacterium | reverse complement strand
GCGCGAGGTATTCCTGCCGCTGCTCCTCGTAGCGCTGCTGGGCGTTGGCGACCGCCCATTCCAGGGCGCTGTCCGCGCTCTGGCGGATCGTCACCCGCTCCTTGATCGCCTTGGCCATCGCATCGACGTCCTGCTTCTTCAGGCGTTTGAAATCGACCGCGTCGCCTTCGTAGATTGCCCGGAATGCTTCATCGACGATGAACACATCCGGCTTCACCGAAAGCTTGTCCAGGGTCTCCTTCTTCACCGTGAAAGCCAGCTGCGCCATCACATAGCCCTGGATGGCGCCGTCTACGATCATCGGCACGCTCACGGGGCGGGCCTTGATTTCCGTCAACCCGCCAAAGAACTTTTCGCCGGCCGGAGCCGCGTCGGTTGCACTCGCGCCAAGATAGGTCGCGCCTGCCCACGTCGCGATCAGCGCGACGACCGTTACCCACAATCCCAGGGCAATCGTTTTGATCACGACTTCTTCCCGTCCTTACGGATACCGTTCGTATAGGTGCCGTCGGATTCCGCATTGCGGATGTGATCCGCGACCATCCCCACGACTTCCTGGACTGCATCCAAATGCATCTTCAGGGTCTTGCGGTTGGCATCCAGCTTGCCACGAAGCGTGCTGAGCCGTGCCTTCATCTCAGGAGACGGCACGATATCGCTGTTCGCATTGAACGTGCGGTCAAGCTCGACCAGCACCTGCGCCTTGCGATTGTTGAATTCTTTGAGTTCATTCACCGTAGCATGACGCAGTGCCGCGGTCTCCTGATCGATCAGGACTTCTAGGCGGTTCACGGCGCCACCAAGCACAAAGTCGAACTGGCCCGTGCGATCGTCTGCTGCTGTCATCATTTCAATCTTCCCGTTCTACTAACCGCGGCCATAACAGCCGTCTGAACTTACTCTTTGAGGTTGGCACCCAGCACCGAGAGGCTTGAAGCTGCGGCGGTGCCGGCACTTGCCGCCGATGCGGCCTGCAATTCGATCAACCGGTCCGCCGTTCCCGGCGTCATCGCCGCAGCGCCGCCCAGCCCTCCGCCCGGAAGGTTGGCGACGGTCTTGGCGTTGGGCGTGATCATTTTGGCGATACCGACACCGCCGGCTTGAGCCACCTGCATGGCGATCTTTTCGGCCAGCATCGACTTCCAGACCTCGCCTGCGGTGCCTTCGCCGAAAACGGCGGTAGCCTCCTGCGGCATGATCGTTTGGACGAAGTTCTGAAGCACGAACGCCTCGAACTGCACGAACGGCCCGGGCTTCGTCTCGATATGCGCAGCCGGCCGCGGAGCCGAGGCCGGCGCTGCGGCATTCGTCTCGGAGACGGCTTTGGTCCGTGGTATTGCGTCTATCGTCACGGCGAGCCCTCGAAAGTCACGCCACTACAATGGAGTGAGCAGCTTATCGGAGGCTTGCGTCGCTGGGGTGGGCGAGGGTTTCCAGAATGCCGTCCAGCTGTTTTTGCAGCTCTTTGGCGTACTCTTCTTGCGCCCGGCGCTTGGCCAGGCGGTCCGCCGCCTTCTCTTTCGTCGCTTCGTTGCGCACCGCTACCGCCTGCCGGGCGACGAGCACCTCGTACCGCCGCTCATGATCGGCAAGCGATTTCAACCTCTGCGCCATGGTGTCGAGAAATAGATTCTGAAGCGCTCCATCGTCGTTCATGGCCGAAACAAGCGAGACCTGCTCCTCCTTGATGTCGTGGAGCTTCCGCTGCAACTCGCCAAGCTTGGCTTCTTCCATCTTCCGCAGTTGCTGTTGCACAGCAAGAATACGGGCGGAGCCTTTCGCGTCGCGCGCCATGTCACGCTCCCCGTTGCAGCCAGGTCATGAATCCTTCGGTGAAGATCCGCATGACCTCGTTGATGAAAAAGTACACGAACAGCAGACCGCCTGCGGCGACGAACGGAATCGAGATGAAGTAAACCTGAATCTGCGGCGTCATTTTATTGAGCAGGCCGAAGAGAAAGTTGACGGCAATCGAGAAGACGATGAACGGACTGGTGATCTGGACCGCAAGAACGAACGCAACACCGAGCGTCCGCGTCAGCTGCGTCACCGAATTCTGCACATCGAAGCCCTCCGACACGGGCATGATGTTGTAGGATGAAACGAGCGCCTTGATCACTTCCAAGTGCTGTTCGGTGAGAAAGAACAGCACGGTTGCCGTCAACGTGACCAAATTGGCCAGCGCCGGGGCTGGATCGACTTCGTCGATAGACGGCATCGGCGCGCCGCCGAGACCGATGTAAGTGGCAAGCGCGATAGCCGCGAACTGAAGCGCCAGAAAGAAGTAGCGCCCCATCAGGCCGATTGTCCCACCGATCAGCAGCTCGGTGAAGATGTTCTGGATGTTGTCCGCGTTGCTCGCGCCACGAACCACGCCGGTCATTCCCGGAAGAAGTAGCGGCGCAACCGCAACCGTAATCGCCAACGCGATCAGCAGACGAATCTGGGGCTGAACACGCTGTGTCGAAAAGCCGGGCATCACCATGAGACAGGCACCGATACGGCAGAAGATCAGAAAGGTCGCGAAGACGACCTCTGTCAGTCCCGGTGTCACGAGATCGTGCCAAGCGACTTGATCTGAACGCCACGCGCGATCTCGACATGACTGAGTACCGGAAGAGTCGCGAACAAGCGCTCCGTCACCATGCGAACGTAGGCGCGCGCTTCCGGCGCGGCCACAAGAACAAACTGATGGCCCTGATCCATATGAGCGCGAATGACAGTGCCTGCATCCGTGCCGAACTGCTCGAGCAGCCGCGGGTCGATATCGAACTCCACGACATCACCCTTGTTGTCGCGCTTCAGCGCCTGATGGAAGGCCAGATCCCACTTGTTGCCGAGCCGCAGGACCTTGAGATAGCCACCATCGGTCAAGTCACCGCATATCTGTTGCGACATGCGCATGCGGACATGCTCCGCAATCTGTTCCGAACGACGCACATGAGGCGCGATCTCAGCGATGGCCTCAAGGATAAGATTGAGATTGCGGACTGATATACGTTCGGCCAGCAACAGCTTCAACACCGCTTGAAGCCCTGAATAAGAGATCTGCGAAGGTACGATCTCGTCCAGCAATCGCTTGTATTCAGGATCGAGCCTGTCGAACAGGTTGCGCATGTCCTTATAGGACAGCAGCTGCGCCAGGTTGTTGCGGATCACTTCAGCCAGGTGGGTCAACAGCACCGACATGTTGTCGACAGGCGTGAACCCTTCACGCGTCAAAGTGCTGGTGAACATTTCCGGCATCCACATCGCTTTCATGCCGAAAGCGGGCTCGCGCGTCTCATCGCCCGGCAGAGAGGGCTTGGGCCCCTCGCCCGTAATGACCAGCACATCGCCGATGCGGATCTCCGATCCGGCCGCCGTCGCGCCGTGAATTTTGATCTGATAGCTCTTGGGCGGAATGCTCAGGTCGTCCGTGAGTTTGATATCGGGAACGACGAACCCGTATTGCTTGGCGAACTTGCGCCGCATCTTGGCCACGCGTTGCGCCAGCTCGCTCTGCGACTGCAGCAGCGCACCCGAGATCTGCTTGCCCAGGCACAGCTCGATCTCGACGATACGCAGCGACTCCTTGACGGACATCCGCGCCTCTTCGTTGGCGACGACGCGCTGCTCTTCCAGCTTCAGTTCCTCGTCCGCCTTGACCTCAGCCGCCTTCTTCGGGATGCTGTAGGCGAAGAAGCCCATGATCGCCGCCAGCACGGCGAACGGCAGGAACGGCAGCCCGGGCGCAAGACCCAGCACGCCCATCACGAGAGCGGCAACCATCAAAGCGCGCGGATAGTTGCCGAGCTGACCGAACACGGCCTTGTCGGTAGATCCACGCGTGCCGCCCTTCGATACGAGCAGACCGGCAGCCAGCGACACGATCAGCGCCGGGATCTGCGTGACGAGACCGTCACCCACCGACAGCTTGATATAGACGTCAGCCGCTTCAGCCAGCGGCATATCATGGCGCGTCGCGCCAATGATGATGCCGCCAAACATGTTGATCGCCGTGATGATCAAACCGGCGATTGCATCGCCGCGCACGAACTTCGATGCACCGTCCATCGAGCCGAAGAAGGAACTCTCTTCTTCCAGCTCGCGTCGGCGTGTCTGCGCCTCCTTCTCGTCGATCACGCCAGCGGACAGGTCCGCGTCGATAGCCATCTGCTTGCCGGGAATGGCGTCCAGCGTGAAGCGCGCGCCAACTTCAGCGATACGCGTTGCACCCTTGGTGATGACCAGGAAGTTCACCGTGATCAGGATCAGAAATACGATCGTACCGATTACGAAGTCGCCGCTCATGACGAAGTTGGCAAAACCAGCAATCACGTGGCCGGCGGCCTCAGGCCCCTCCGACCCATTCGCCAGGATCAAACGCGTAGTCGCGATGTTGAGCGCCAGGCGGATCATGGTCGCGATGAGCAAGATGGTCGGGAACGACGAAAATTCCAGGGGCCGCTGAATCCATAGCGCCACCATCAAGATCAAAATCGAGAACGAAATCGAGATCGCCAGGCCAAGATCGATTAGCAGCGCTGGCAGCGGAAGGAACAATACGACCAGGATCGCGACGATACCGATGGCGAATCCGATATCGCGCGTACTCGAGGCTTCCACCTTGAGACCGTTTGGAGCCGGAACCGTGACCGCCATTTAACCCTCCGCATACACCAGCGGTCCGGGCCACCACGCACCGCAAGCGGCGCGGGCGTGCACGCGCCAGCAGGCGTGAGTTTTGCCGATCAACCTTGTGCGAAGATGCCCAAGCCGCTCATGTAGCGACTAAAAGCCGGTTTCGATCCGGCTGTAGACGGTCTCAGAGAAGGAATAGATGACGCTACCCACAAAGGGGGCGGATATGATGCTCACGAGCAAGATCACCAGGATCTTCGGAATGAACGTCAACGTCATTTCCTGAATCTGCGTCAGCGCCTGGAAGAGCGCAATGACGATGCCGACAACCATCGCAGCGATGACTGCCGGCCCGGACGCGACGACGACGGTCCAGATTGCAGCCTGAACCATTTCGAGCGCATCAATGGCGTTCATGGGGGGATCCTCAGGTAATCACGATGCCGGGGCCCAGCAGAACCTGCTTGCCACCTTCGAGCTTCGCGACTGCGCCATCGGAATAAATGCTGACCGAAACGACCTTGCCGGTCGTCTTGCCGTCGGCAGTGGTGATGGTACGGCCGATCACGCCATCCGCCTGATTGAGATAGAAGGCCGACATCAGCGAGTCGAGCTTGGCATTGGTTTTCATGCCCTGTTCGACGTTGGAGAAGCTTGCCAGCTGACCCATGTACGCCGTGGAGTCCATAGGCTCCGTCGGATCCTGGTTCTTCATCTGCGCAAGAAGCAGCTGAAGGAAGGCTTGATAGTCGAGCGAGTTTGCCGACGGCGATTCCTGTGTCTTGTTGGTCGAAGAGCCACCAACGCCGTTCACACCTGAAACTGCCATTACACGGCCTCCTGTTGCAACGCATGCACTGGCGCAGCGCCACCCTTGAGGATCTCTTCCTCAACGGGGTACAGCTGTCGAATGAGCTTCAACGCCTCGAACGTCCGTTCTTGCGACATGCTTACGTCAATCGCCGCCAAGCCAAGCTTCAGCTGCGAATTGCTTACCGCTTCCGATAGCGCCTCGTAAAACTCTCGATAGAGCGAGCGCGCTTGCTCGGCCTCGGCGGGATTGATAAGTATCGCCTGAATAAGAAAGTAGAGCTGCCGAAGCGGGGTCGTCGTCTCCTCAGCCTGAAGCACATGGCTTTCAAGCATGAACGAAACGTCGTTGAGCACCTCGAGCGAGACCTTGCGATCGGCGCGAAGAACGGCACCGTTCAGAAAGACCTTTTCGCCAGGCCGCAGGAAGATGCGCAACGAACTCATGCGAGACCTGCAGCGATAGACTGCGTCACCTCGATGATGCCCTTATAATTCTTGGAACGCTCCATGCGAATCTCGTCCAGCTCGCGTAGAACCCAAAGACCGATGGATACCAGCTCTGCTCGGAGTTCCTTTGGCAACTGGTTCTCAGCCATGCCGAGATCCTCTACGAGAATCGTCCAAAGCTTGGTGGAAAATGAGTAAGCATCTATCGCCTCGCGCGACAGCGCGCCGGCTGCCTCGGCGTTGCGCAACAGCTCGATCGATCGTTCCAGCGCCATGCGCTCCCGCGCACGCATATCTTTCGGATTCTCGTCAAGCACTTCAGCATATGAGAAGTGGTACATCGCAGAGCGTTCCTATTTTCGTTTTTTACGAGACGAACTTGGCGTCAGAGATAGTCGAGGATGTTCAAGTTCTGCAGCCGGCCGGTCATCGAGTAGGAAAGTTCGATCTGCTGCTCCAACGCCGTCACGCGCAACGCCGCCTCGTTGGGGTCGACACCTTCCAACATGTTGACCCGGTTGGTGATCATGTCGACCTGGATCGTCATGCGTTCGTTCGAGTCGGCGATGCGTTGCTCCGATATACCAAGTGTACCTTGCGTGTTGCTGAGTCCGGTGATCGCGCGCGATAGAAGCGCCTGTGCCCGGTCCGCCACGACTTTAAGCGTATCCGGTTTCAAATCGACGTTGCTCAGATCCGACATCATGGTCGCCGCCTGCATGATCAAACGCATCGGTTCTTCGTTGGCGTTCGTCGAGGTATCGATCATCTCATTGGTAGAGATGCGGCTCTTGATGTTTGTGTCCGACGCTTGAGACCAATTCGCCTTCCAGTTCGTGTCATTGAAAAGCGTTGCGAACGGACCATCTAGAAATGTCGCCATGTCCGCCTCGGATATGTTGGCGGGCACGCCAAGCGCACTGAAGGCCGTCTGCACGCTCGCCTGCGCCGCACCCGCGTACGTCACCGGCTTTACATCCGAGTTGATGCCGGCGAACAGGTATGCGCCATCGTTCGCCGTGTTCAACATATCCATGAACGAATTGAAGGCCGCTTTCGCCTCAACCGTCGACAGGGCGCCATTCGGGTTGCCCTTGTAAAGCAGCGCCGCCTGATTGAACTTGATCGCGCTCGCGTGCAGATCCTTCAAGGTGAGCTGCGTCGCTTCGAGCCGCATGTTGGCCACGTCGTTGCTCTTCTGGATCGACTCCAGCCGCGTGATGTCCTGCCGGAACGAAACGGCCGTCCCGGTTTTGTAACCGAGCGCCACTCCGACATCCGCATGCCGTCCGGAGTCCGCTTCTTTGATCGCGTTCGCCAAGTTGACCTGAGACTTGATCAGCGTCAGGCGCGTCGCCTCGCTGATAGCCCGGGTGGAGATGAATGTGGTTCTCATTTCACTACCTCGCCGCTGCCAGGAGCGACTCGAACATTTTGTCCACCGCCGCGATCAGTTTCGATGACGCTTGATACGAACGTTCCAGTTCCAACATCACCAGGTACTCTTCCTGCACGTTGATGCCGGTCATCTTGTTCAACGAATCCGCAGCGCGCTCATACATCACGCTGGTGTATTCGTAATCGGCGTTTGCCATTTCACGCTCGGCCGACAGCCAGCCGTCCGAGAGTGCCGCAAAGCGCGAAAGATTCTCGGTACCGGTCAGGCCGGCGACCGGAGAAAACGACCGATTGGCGCTGATCGCCTCGGCCTGCTCCAGGATACGAGCGTTGAATCCTGCCGAGGCGGGCGTGGTGTTGTAGCGATAGTTGGCGCCGTTGATGCCGCCGTCGCGGATCAGGCTCGCGTTGCCAACAACGGCCGCGTTGACCGCGATCGTGCTGGCAATACCGAGAACCCGCACGCCAGTGGGCGGAATACCAGGACCGCCTGCGTAGGTGAAAAGACCAGCCTGATCGGCGCCTGCCGCCACCTGATCCTGCTCAGCAAACGCCTCAATCAGGCCGCGCGCGACTTCGTCCAGCTGAGCCTGATACTGCGTCGCCGTAACGTCGCGCACCTGCACCAGGCCAGCCAATCGGCCCGTGGACATCGGCATGATCGCATTCGGGCCGGAAATCGGAATGCCATCGACAAAGATCGCATTGCCTGTCGTATTGACATCGAGCGCAGGCGTCGCCTGGAACGAGACGCTACGTGCGGTCCGATCGAACAGCGTCACGCCGCTCTCGGTCCGGATCGCCATATCGTTGTTTTCGCGCAGCTCCGTGCGAATGCCGAACTGCTCAGAGAGCCGGTTGACGAGGCTGTCGCGCTGATCCAGCTGATCGGTTACGTCGCGACCGGTGACCGTTCCCCGAACGATGTCTTCGTTGACCGTCTGCAAATCCTTGAGGATCTGGTTGATGTCCTTGACGCTCTGGGCGATATCGCCATCCGCGTTTCGCCGCGCCTTCTGGGTAACTTCAGTTGCCGCACGCAAGCCGCTTGCCAGGTCGCTGGCCGCGCGTAGAGCGGCATCCGCTCGCGCCGGATCCTGCGCACCTTCGGAGTAGAATTGGAGAGCCCGCTCAAGCTTCTGGATGAGCGCAGCGGGCGACGCTTCCAACTCTGGATCGAGCACGGCGTCATTCAGTTGATCGAGCCCCTCGACGCGCGCTCTGTCCCGAGCGGCAGTCGAAATCGACAATTGCGCCTTCGCGAAAAGCAATTCGTTCTCGGAGCGCGTCGTGACGGCGAGATAAACGCCGCCACCCGCATTCGTCACATACTGAGAAATCTTGCGCGTTGCGTTTGGATCGCCCGAACGCGCAACATTGCGCGAAACGGTCTGCATATACTCCGCCGTGGCAGAGAGATGAGACCGGGCTACGTCGAGGCTTCGCGTGAGCGACATTAGTGTAGACCTCTAGTTACCCGGTCTCGCTGACCGGGCTTAGCGTTGAAGATTGACGAGCACGTCCATCAGTTCGGCGCTCGTCTGGAAGACTTTCGAATTGGCTGTGTAGTTGCGCTGCGACTCGATCATGATCGTCAGCTCGTTGGCGAGATCGGCATTGGATTGCTCCAGAGAGCCGCCTTCCATCGTTCCGCGACCACCTTCGGTGGCAAAGCCGATTTGGAAATCACCCGAATCTCGCGTCGTGAGGAAGGTGTTGCCGGCAGTGACCTGCATCTTGTCGGGCGCCGGTACCTTCGCCAGCGGGATCTTGAAGGTTTCGACCCGCGCGCCGTTCGCATAGATGGCAGACAACACGCCATCGTCGGAGATGTCGTAGCCTGTCACCTGGCTAGGCGCGTTGCCGTTACCCTCGAACGATGGGGAATACGCAGCCGAGTTCGCGGAAAGCGTTGCCATATCCAACACCATCGGCTGCCCGTTCGGCACGGTGAGGGACAAGGAAGCCGGCGGGCTCGTTAACCTGCCCTGCGAGTCGAAGTAGAAATCATCCGTCGCAAGCGGCGCCGCCGAGTAGGGCTGGAAATCAGCAGCAGGACCTCGGTTGGCCGAGTTGAAGACAGCGACTTCCCACTGGTAGGCCGTTCCCGCTGGCGCACCCGCAACAGCAACACGCGTGACAACGACATCCAGGTTCACCTGATTGCCGACATCGTCATAGACGGTAATAGAGTAGGGAGGCAGCGACGCGACCGCGCTCGCACCAATCGCGCTCGGCCGGTCGGCGTTGGCCACGATTGCCGTCGGCGTTCCGTTGATCGATGTCGGGAAGTTGCCTCCGTAACGCCCGTTGGTCGTCGGCTCGGGCGTGAGCGCCAGAGAACTGAGCTGGATCTGCTCCAGGCCCGCCGTTCCATTCAAGACCACCGGCGGAATAACCCCACCAGTAATCGGATAACCCATCAGCCGCATACCGGCCGCGTTCTCAAGGAAGCCCGTACCCTCGGTCGGCACGAACGAACCGTTGCGCGTGAGGAACGTCTGGCCGCCGGGGTTCTGGACGACAAAGAAACCGTCGCCCTGAACCGCAGCGTTGGACCAGCGGCTCGTCGGCAGGATCGCGCCCTGCTGGGCGATGAAGTACTGCGTGTTGCTGTTCACGCTGCCGGACTGGTAATCGCTACCGCCCTGCGCGAGCACGAGCGTCGAGAACTCGATCGCCGACCGCTTGTAGCCGGTCGTGTTCGAGTTCGCGATGTTATCGGCGACCGACGAAATCCGGTTCGACTGCGCATTCATGCCAGAGGCACTTGTGCGCATGGAGCTGTAGAGACCCATGTCCGCAATCCTTGAACAGAGATGATGCTTCGAGCATCAAACCATTTCGAGCTTGCGTGAGGCTGGCACTGTGCCGGACGCTCCGTTAACGGATTGCCCGTAAAGTAGCCGGTATCCCAGGTATCTCTGCGACTCGATCGGGTCATGACCGAGCCGATGCCTCAGCCGCTTGCGCAGCTTGCTGATGTGGCTTTCAACGACGTTCTCGTCGATGTCCTCGCTGAAGAGGCCGTAAACATAGTTGAAGATCTGAGTTTTATTTACGCGGCAACCCTTGTTGCTCACTAAATACTCAAGAATTCTGCGCTCACGCCGCGGCAGCGACATCACTTCGCCGCCGACGATCGGATCGCGTCCATCAGGAAACACGCGGATTTCGCCAACCGACAGACACTCATCCTGCGCGTGAGCACGGGCTCGGATAGCTTTGATTCGCGCAAGAATTTCGCGAACGTGTATTGGCTTGCGGACGACGTCGTCGACACCGGAAGCAAACAACTCCAGCGTTTCTTCCAAAGACTTGCTGTCATTGAGCGCGATAACTGCCGCACGCGAACGGCCGCGAACCAAGCGCGCAATGCCGTGGCGCTCCACGCAGTCGCCCACCAGAACGGCCTCGATGGCACGCATATCAGGGTCGGCTACTGCCTTGACCCAGTTACCGAATTCACCTGGGCAGAACCCCGCTGCCGAGACGCCTTCACGGCTAAACCAGGATGTGTAACCTGCGGTCACACTCTCCCGTTCATCTACGATGACAATCATTCGTCCCCCCCGAATCGCATCTGATTCAAGCTAACTCAGTTGCTGGATTCGCAGAAGTAATGGTCTGGGGCTGTTTTATTTAGGTTGTACTGACTCATTGCTCGGGCGGACCGCATTCTCGGTTGCACGGCGCCGCGAAGGATTCTGAACAAAGTATTGAAATTATTGAAAATTGAGCTTTGACGTTCCTGTCATAAACGCGCCTTTTGCGCGGCTCTGGTGGGTGTGCCTAATGCACAACAGCCGGCAAGCAATTTGGCCACCCGCGGAACTATCCCACAAGCGAGGCGGTCGGCGTTATTGAGTTGTAAAGCCGGTTGCGCTAGCCGGCGGGCCGTTAAACGGCAGACTCACCCGCAGGGCCTTGGTCGTCAGCGGCGCTCGGCGCGCCGATGAGCTTGGTGGCAAGCAAGAGCTGCGTCATGCGCGCCTCGCCGCCGTAGCCTGAGACCGCGGCACGAATTTTCGACAACAGCTCATCTTCGACCTCGTCCGAGGTCATCTGCTCGGCGGGCGTTTCCGTCGCGAGGCGCTCAGGCTCGAACTGCGCCGGCATCAAATCGGCCACGGCACGCTGTGGCGGCGTCGGCACGGCGAACCCATTGCTCACGGCCGGTGGCTGCCCATAGTTCGGCAGGGATGCGACGGCGTTTGCCGCCGGAGACGGCGAACCGGCACCCGGCAACTGCCCCCCGATCCATTCGGCCTCGGCAATCCGGCGCTTCACAAGACCAGGGAGCACCTCTCCTCCAGCCTTGTTGTATTGCAGGAAGAGGTCGCGTGCTTTCTCCGTGTCGCCACTGCGGATGGCTTCGCCCAATCCGCTCTTCGCCCACCTGTCGCCAGCGTTGAACGTCAGCGACGTCAAAGCAGCCTTCGTACCCTCCGAGGCCGTCGGGGCGTGCCGTTCCACGATTGCGCGTGCTTGGGCGATCTCAGCCTGGAAGCGCTTGTCGGCCTCAGCCTTGTCGATCACTTCGCCTGCATACTTCGCCTTCGTTCCAAAGCCGTTCGTGAACTGGGCGTAGTCCCAGCTGGCCCGCGGCGTGAAGCCTTCGAACTGACGGATGGCATCGAGGTAGGTGGCGTGCATGAACGTGGTCCGGCGACAGTTGTTGCGCCGCCATCCTAAGAACGTCCCCTTGCGCGGCGCTGACGGCCGCGCCCGCTCCGTGAAGAGAGAGTCATTGCGATTACTTGCGCAGCCAAGGCGAGGATTTACGGGAGGTAAATCCTATAACAGTCAGGAAAAGAAGCATAAACGAGGCAGGAATTAATCTCGCCTTATCCCTGTTCTGGGAAATTACTCAGACAACGAAACAAGACGGGCCCGTGGGGTGGGCCTATCGGAAATTGGAATTCGGAAGGGGAATCCAAAATGAAGTTGAGCAATATCAAGATCGTTTACAAAGTCGTTATTCTCTTATTGGCTCTTGGAGCCGTCTCCGTGTTCGCAGCCGTTTTCTCCAGCAATAAGCTGTTGTGGCTCGACGCGACCTATTCGGAACTCACCACCCAAGACTACCCGGCACTCGTTTCGATGGCGCGCGCCAACCGGAACATCTCGCACGCAGCACGGTCCGCTTTCGCAGTCGTCGCCTACTCCGACCAAGAGTCGATCGACAACGCGAAGGGCAACTACGAAAATGCGCTCAAGCGGTTCAACGAAGAGCTCGACACGGCCGTCGCAAAGCGGCCCGGAAAAAAAGAGCGTTACGAGAGCATTCGCTCAAGTTGGAACAGCATCGAATCTGAAATCAAAAAGGGCGTTGAACTAGGCGCTCGCAATCAAACCGAGCAAGCGCTGGAGGCCCTGAAGCCCACGCGCCAAAAGGTCACCGAGCTCCAGAAGGTCATAAGCGACGAAATCGACACGACCATCGTGGAACTCGACAAGCTTGGCAATGAGACCCACCAAATCGTGCTGTCGACCCGCAACATCATCTACGGTTCGGTTTTGGGCGGCCTCGCTGTCGTTCTGGCTGCTGCCGTATGGATGACGATCTCGGCCATCTCCCGCCCGCTGCAGAACCTTGCCGGCCTGATGGAACGTCTCGCCAAGGGTGACCTGACCGTCGATATCACCGGCCAGGATCGTCGCGACGAAATCGGCCCCATGTCTCGCGCCGTCGGCATCTTCAAGGAGAACGCCGAAGCCGTGAAGCGCATGGAAGCCGAGGCTGAAGCCGCCAAGGTGCAGGCCGAAGCCGACCGCAAGAAGAGCATGCTCGAACTGGCCAACAGCTTCGAGCAGGCCGTCGGCGGCATCGTCTCCATCGTCGCCTCCTCCGCAACCGACCTGCAGGCTGCAGCCCAGACGCTGACCGCGTCCGCCACGCAGACGTCCGCTCAGTCGACCGCGGTAGCCGCAGCCTCCGAGGAAGCCTCCGCCAACGTCTCGACCGTCGCCTCGGCAACGTCGGAGCTGGCAGCCTCGGTGCAGGAGATCTCGCGGCAGGTGCAGCAGTCCTCCACCATCGCCGGCAAGGCGGTGAGCGAGGCGAGCGAAACCACCGTGCAGGTGCAGGCACTGGCGACGGCAGCCGACAAGATCGGCGGCATCGTCAGCCTCATCAACGAGATCGCCGGCAAGACCAACCTGCTGGCCCTCAACGCCACGATCGAAGCCGCACGTGCCGGTGAAGCCGGCAAGGGCTTCGCCGTCGTCGCCCAGGAAGTGAAGGCTCTGGCCGAGCAGACCGGCAAGGCGACTGCAGAGATCGAAGCCCAGATCGGTGCGATCCAGGGATCGACGCAGCAGGCTGCCACCGCGATCGACGCCATCGGCAACACCATCCGCGAGATCGATCAGATCGCCGCCACCATCGCCTCGGCCGTCGAGGAGCAGGGTGCCGCGACCCAGGAGATCGCACGCAACGTGGAGCAGGCTGCAGCCGGTACCGGCGAAGTCTCTTCCAACATCAGCGGCGTCACCCAGGCAGCCGCCGACAGCGGCAACGCGGCCGGCAACGTGCTGACCTCGGCAACGGAGCTCTCCAGCCAGGCCGAACGCCTGCGCGCCGAGGTCTCGCGCTTCCTCAGCAACGTCCGCGCCGCCTGATCTCGGCACGACCACATCTCGCGACACGAACAGGGGGAGCCGAAAGGCTTCCCCTTTTTCATAAAAGGATGCGATTGCAGAGACATCACAGATGAACTTTCGGCAGAAAAGCAGCAAACAGACGCAAGAGACTGCTCAATTTAATAAAATTTTATCCGAGTAATGATTTTCTGTCCTCAGCTCTATTCCTTTAACCGTTTTGAGGACTGTCCATGAAGCTCAGCAACATCAAGATCGTCTACAAGGTCGTCATACTTTTGCTTGCGTTAGGCGCCGTGTCCATTTTCGCGGCCGTCTTTTCGAGCAGCAAGCTCATGGAGGTCGATACGACCTATTCGGAACTGACAGACAACGACTACCAGGCTCTCGTCGCCCTCGCCCGCGGCAACCGTCACATTTCGCATGCAGCGCGCTCCGCCTTCGCCGTGATTGCCTATCCCGATCCGGAGTCGATCGCCGACGCCAAGTCGAACTACGAAACCTCGCTCAAGCGTTTCGAAGAAGAGATCGGCAAAGCAATCTCTTCGGCGCCAAGGAACAAGACGCTCTACGAAGGTTTTGCCAACAGCTGGCGCGATATCTCCAAGGAAATGTCGAGGAGCGTCGAGCTTGGCGCGGGCAACAAGAACGACGAGGCACTTGAAGTTCTCCGCCCGACACGCGCTCCGCTGTCAGCTCTACAGAAAGAAATCGCGGACAAGACCGAGGCCCTGACGGTGGAACTGCGTCAGCGCGGACATGACATCACGGCAGAAGCACTTTCGGCCCGCAACATCATCTACGGTTCGGTTTTGGGCGGCCTCGCGGTCGTTCTGGCTGCCGCCGTATGGATGACGATCTCGGCCATCTCCCGCCCGCTGCAGAACCTTG
>JAKAXS010000020.1 GCA_021816505.1 Pseudomonadota bacterium | reverse complement strand
CACGGCCTCCTTCAGTCGCGGATTGTTCGGCAAGGCACCCGATCCGGCGTACATCGAGAAGGTGCTGCGCAGCCTGTCGCTGTGGGACAAGAAGGACCGCCGCGTCCGCGAACTGTCCGGCGGCATGAAACGCCGCCTGCTGATCGCCAAGGCGCTGTCGCACGAGCCGCGCATTCTGTTCCTGGACGAGCCGACCGCGGGTGTCGACGTCGAGCTGCGCAAGGAGATGTGGCAAAGCGTGCGCGAGCTGCGCGCATCGGGCGTTACCATCATCCTGACGACCCACTACATCGAGGAAGCCGAGGAGATGGCCGACCGGATCGGCATCATCAACCACGGCGAAATCGTGCTGGTGGAACGCACCGACGACCTGATGCGCAAGCTCGGAAAAAAGCAGCTCGCGCTGCAGCTGAATAGCCCGCTCGATGTCCTGCCCGAGAACCTCGCCAGCTTCGGCCTGGAACTCAACAACGGCGGCAACGAGCTGGTCTACACGTACGACACACGCGCCGAGCGCACCGGCATCACATCGCTGCTGGGCGCCATGAGTGCCGCCGGCCTGTCGTTCTCCGATCTGAACACCACACAAAGTTCGCTTGAAGATATCTTTGTCGACCTGGTGAAAGCCTCCCGATGAACCATCACGCTGTTTGGGCGATCTACAAATTCGAGATGTTGCGCGCCTGGCGTACCTTGATGCAGAGCATCGTCTCGCCCGTTCTATCGACCTCGCTGTACTTCGTGGTGTTCGGCGCCGCCATCGGCTCCCGCATTCCGCAGATCGAGGGAATCAGCTACGGCGCCTTCATCGTTCCGGGACTGATCATGCTCACGCTTCTGACGCAGAGCATCGCGAACGCGTCGTTCGGAATCTACTTCCCGCGCTTTTCCGGCACGATCTACGAGCTACTGTCCGCGCCTGTTTCTCCGCTCGAAGTCGTGCTGGGCTACGTGGGCGCCGCCGCGTCCAAGTCGATCATACTCGGGTTGATCATCCTGGCGACCGCCGCGTTCTTCGTCGACCTGCACATCGCGCATCCGTTCTGGATGTTCACGTTCCTGGTGCTGACCGCCGTCACGTTCAGCCTGTTCGGCTTTATCATCGGTCTGTGGGCCGACGGCTTCGAGCGCCTGCAGGTGATACCGCTCCTGGTCGTGACACCGCTGACGTTCCTCGGCGGAACGTTCTATTCGATCAAGATGCTCTCGCCTTTCTGGCAGACGGTGACGATGTTCAATCCCGTCGTCTATCTCGTCAGCGGCTTCCGCTGGAGCTTCTTCGAGATCTCCGACGTGAACGTCGCCTTCAGCTTCCTTGCGACGCTGGCCTTCATGTTCGCTTGCCTCGGCGTGATCTCGTGGATGTTCAAGACCGGATACCGCCTGAAGAACTGAGCGTTCACTCCTCCGTCGTGTCGATCGCCTTCGGTCGCAACACGGCGTAAATCGCGACGATACCGGCCAGCAGCGCGCCCGCGATTGCCGGGGCATGCCAATCTTCCGACGCCAGCCGCGACGCGATCAGCACCACGCAGATCGCCGATCCTAAGATCGGCACGAACATCGGCACCTCGAACGCGCCCTTCAGTTCCCCGGGCCGCCGCTTGAGAATGATCAGGGCGCCGTTGACGATGGCGAACACGACGAGCAGCAGCAGAACCGTTGCCGACGCCAGTTCCGAAATGCCGCCGAACAGCGCCAGCGGCGCAACGACCACGAACAGAACCAGCGTTGCGATATGCGGCGTCTGCCGCTCGGCATGCACCTCGCCCAAGCGTTCCGGCAGCAGTCCCTGCTTCGCCATGCCGTACATCAGACGCGACGCGGTGACGTAGTTGACGAGTGCCGTATTGGCGACCGCGAACATCGTGATAAACACCAGAACGACGGGCGGGAAGTCCGGCGCGGCACCCTTCATCACTTCGGACAGCGGGCTGGGAGAGTTCGTCAGCGTTTCAGCGGGGACGACGGAAACGGCCGTGATCGCGATCGCGATGTAGATCGCCGCCGCGATCAGTGTCGCCGTGACGAGAGCGATCGGCAGCGTCGTCTGCGGCGACTTCACCTCCTCGGCCACGTTGATCGTATCCTCGAAGCCGATGAACGCGAAGAACGTCAGCACCGCGCCCTGGATCACCAGAAGCATCATCGACGTGTCGGATTTTTCCGTCGGCGTCTGGAAATAGTCGACGCTGCCCCAGAACGACATGCCGACCGCGATGACGAGCAAAAGCCCAGCCGCCTCGACCAGCGTGCAAACCACGTTGACCCACATCGACTCGCGGATGCCGCGAAACACCAAGCCCGCCAGCAGCATCAAGAAACCGAGCGCCAGCAGCCAGACCGGCGCCGACTCGATGCCCGCCAGCTTGCTCAGGTTCTCCGCGAAGACGCGCGACTGGGTCGCGACCGACGTCAGGCCCGAACACACCAGTGCCAGCCCCACCATGAAGCTCAGAATCGGGATGCCGTAGGCGCGCTGCGTGACGTACGCCGCGCCACCCGCACGCGGATGCCGCGAGCCAAGCGACGCGTACGACAACGCCGTCAGCAAAGCCGCGACCACCGCCACGAGGAACGACAGCCAGACGGCATTGCCCATCTGGCCCGCGGCCTTGCCGATCAACCCGTAAATGCCCGCACCGAGCATGCTGCCGAGCGCATAGAGCGTGAGCTGAACCGGCCCGATCGTGCGTTGCAGGGCCGGAGCCGCGTTTGCATCGGCAGATGTCGTGGTCATGCTGGCTGGAACCTCGCGCTTGGCATCGAAATCGAGCCGCGACTATAGCGGGCGATCGCGCGATAAGAAGTCTTGATTGCTTCCTATTCGCCGGCCTTCAGCAGCGGCGTAGGTGCTGGACCTTCGGCATCTGCCGTCTCCCCCAGCTCCAGCGAACGAATGCGCTCGCCCCGACTCGCAATCTTGCCCGCCGACGTGTCGAGCTTCTCCAGTGCCTTCACGGCCAACTGGAAGTGCCGTTCCAGTTCATTCACCCGTTCCGCCAGCCGTCCCACGTCGTTGAGCAGCAGCCCCACCTCGCGCTGAATGAGCCCGGCCTGATCGCGCATGCGCACGTCCTTGATGACCGCCTGCACCGTCTGTACGGCGAGCATCATGATGTTCGGCGCAACGATCACGATGCGCGAGCGATGCGCCCGCTGCACCAGGTCGGAGAAGTGCTCATGCAGATCGCCGTAGATCGACTCGGACGGCACGAACATCAACGCCGTGTCCTGCGTCTCGCCTGCAATCAGATATTTCTCGGCAATGTCGTCGATATGCCGGCCGACCTGCTCCCGCACGGCGGAGTTGGCCGCCTTGATCTCCTCAGGTGCGCGCGCGATCCGCAGCGCCTCGAAGCCTTCGAGCGGAAACTTGCTGTCGATCACCAGCGGCGCCTGCGTATTGGGCAGACGAATGATGCAGTCCGGCCGCTTGCCGTTCGACAGCGTCGCCTGGAACTCGTAGGTGCCGACGGGCAGTGCGTCGCGGATGATCGTCTCCATCCGCACCTGCCCGAACGCGCCGCGCGCCTGCTTATTGGACAGCACGCTCTGCAGTGAGATCACCTCCGACGACAGGTGCGCCAGACTCTGGCGCGCGTCCTCGATCACGGCGAGTCGTTCGTTGAGGGTCGTCAGGTTGTCGTTCGTCCGCCGTCCTTCTGCCGCCAGACTGTCGCCTACGCGGCTCGACACGCCGTCCAGGCTCTGCGCCAGGTGCCGTTGCAGATTGTCGATGCGGTCGCTCATCCGCGCCACCGTATCGCCGGTCTGCCGTTGGGTATCGAGCAGGCTCTCCGTGAAGCGGCGCCCGAAGCCCTCCATCGACTGCTGCAGCGAGTGCGACTGCTCCATCTGCCGCTGGGCCGAAACCTCGGCCATCGCCGTCAGGCGACCCTTGATCTCGGCAAACTGCATCTCCGCCGCCGAACGCATGTCGCGCATATCCGCGCCCGCCCGACGGCGACGCAGGAAGCCCGTGATCACCACGCCGATGGAAAGAGCCAGCACCAGCCCGGTTCCCAGCATTACCAGGGCCAACTGACCGTCCGGCGTCTGCAGGTAGGCCGTCAGCCATTCAGCGGCCGATGTGAAGTTTGTCTCGTGTTGGTTCGGCATGTCTCAAGCGATAGCTGATTCGCCTCGAAGAAATTCGGCAAACCCAAGTCGCGGTCGAGTCGAAGCGGTGGCGTCACGCGGCCAGGGCGTCGGCCTCGCGAAAAACCACCTCGATCAGCGGCCCGCCAGGCGCGCGGACGAATATGCGGCGTTCACGCAGCTCTTCAAGCTCCATCTCCGAGTACGGTATACGCAGGCGCGCCAGCCGCGCCTTGAAGTCCGCGATATCGTCCCGGCGAAACGCGACGTGATCGATCGCGTCGGCCGCGATCGCCCGCATTCCGGAAACGCCACCGCCCGCAATGATGTGCACGATCGGCCGGCCGTCGGCGTAAAGCCAGTGACCGGGAATCCGGCTGATCGCCTGGGGGCGCGGCCCTTCTCGCAAATCGAACAGCTCGACGAAGAACGACCGCGTCGCCGCCAGCGACGACGACCGAATGGTCACGTGATCCAATGTCGTCATGATGTGAGCGTCACCACCTCGGGCCTTACCAGCCTTCCAGAACGATCTTGCCGATCGCACTGCCGTGTTCGAGCGCCTTGTGCGCCGCGCGCAGGTTCGCCGCGTTGATCGGCGAGATCGCCTTGTTCGCCGTCGTCTGCAGCGTGCCGTCATCGATCCAGCCGGATATGCGGTTGAGCAGATTGTGCTGCTCGATCATGTCCGGCGTTTTGTACATGGCGCGCGCGAACATCATCTCCCACGCCAGCCTCACGCTCTTGGATTTGGCGACGCCCTGGTCGAGCGGCCCCTTGTTCTCCACGATCAGCCCCACGGTGCCCTGCGGCGCCACGATATCGGCGGCCGCATCCCAGTGCTGATCCGTATCGTTGAGCACGAACACATTGTCGGCGTTTGTGAAGCCCAGCGCCTCCAGCTGAGGCCGCAAGGGATCGCGGTGATTGATCACATGATCGGCCCCGAGCTTACGCACCCAGGCGATCGTTTCGGGCCGTGACGCCGTGGTGATCACCGTCTGTCCCGCAATCTTCGCCAGCTGGATGGCGATCGACCCGACGCCGCCCGCACCGCCGATGATCAGCAGCGTCTTGCCCTTGTCGCTACCGTTGACGTCCAGCCCAATGCGATCGAACAGCCCTTCGTAGGCCGTGATCGCGGTCAGCCCCAGTGCGGCGGCTTCCGCAAAGTTCAACGACTTGGGCTTGCGGCCGACGATGCGCTCGTCGACGAGGTGGAGCTGGCTGTTGGTCCCCGGGCGGGTGATGTCGCCCGCGTAGAACACCTCGTCGCCGACCTTGAACAGCGTCACGTCGGGACCGACCGCCTGAACGATGCCCGAAGCATCGTAGCCCAGCACGCGCGGCTGCGGCTCGACCTTGTCCTTCGGTGCCCGCACCTTGGTATCAACGGGATTGACCGCGATCGCCTGCACGGCAACCAGCAGATCGCGACCGGTGGGCTTGGGATCGGGCAACTCGACGTCGAACAGCGACTGGGCATCTTCGATCGGCAGATAGCGGGTGAGGGCAACAGCTTTCATGTCACGGGTCCCTTCTTAAGTACGTGGCGAATTCTTCGGCGTATCGTTCTGCGTCAACGCCCACTTGGCAATCTCGTCCTTGCGCAGAAAGGCCACGTTGGGCTTCGCCTTGGCATGCGCCAGAAAATCGTCCAGCGCCTTGACGACGGCCGGCTGGCCCGCGATGCGATCATGCGTTGAGATCGACATCATGCGCCGGCGCTTGCCGCCTTCGGCGTACAGCACGTCGAACTCGTCCTTCAGATCTTGGGCGAACTGCGCGCCGGTCATCGCTGTGTTGGTGAAGCGCCCGATGTCGTTGTTGCGCAGCGTATAGGGCACGACTGCGAATGGCTTGCCGCGCACCTCGGTGATCGAGGGCTCGTCGCGGCCCAGATCGTCGATGTGATACAGGAAACCGAGATCCTGCAGGATCTCCAGCGTCTTCGGTGTCTGCCGCATCCAGAACGCATTGAAACCGACAGGGCGTGCGCCGGTGATGCGTTCCACGGTCGCGATGTTGTCCTCATACGACTTGCGTTCTTCGTCCGGCGTCATCGAGAACTGCGGCGTCCACGTCTGCCCATGTGCGGCGGCCTCGTGACCGCGCTTCACCACTTCGCGTGCGAGATCCGGCTGCAGCTCGACGGCCTTGCCGACCATGTGCGACGTCACCTTCACGCCGTGCTTGTCCCACAGGTCGAGCAGGCGCGGCACGCCTTCCTTCATGCCGTAGTCGTACCAGGTCGGCGTGATCGTATCGACGTACTTCGCATCGAGAGGCGGAAACGGCCCCTCGGCTTTCTCACCCTGCGCCCCGGCTTCGAACTGCATCGAAATGGAAATGACGAGCTGCGCATCGCCCGGCCAGAAACCTCCGGCAGGTGCCGGCGCCAGTGTCTCTGCCGGTGTCTGCGCCGCAGCAACGTTCGCCTGAGCCATCGTTACGGCACCCGCCGCCACGGCCGCACCCGCCAGAAAGTCACGCCGCGTACCGGCCATCGTCACGTCCGTCATGTCGTCCTCTCGTTCAAGCCGCCCGCGCGCCGTATGGCGCATAATCCGTGTAGCCTTCTCGCCCGCCGCCGAACAACGTGCCACCGTCGAATGCCGCCAGCGGCAGGCCCTCGCGCAGGCGCCGCGGCAAATCGGGGTTGGCGATGAACGGCCGGCCGAAGGCAACGAGATCGGCGAGGTTCTCACCCAGAATGCGCTCCGCGCGAACCTGATCGTATTTCCCGGCAACAATGACCGCCGACTGGAACACCTTGCGCAACTCGTGCCGGAACGATTCCGGCACGACCGGCGCATCTTCCCAATCCGCCTCCGACAGGTGGATATAGGCGATGCCGATCTCGTTCAGCCGTCGCGCCGCGGTCAGTATCGTTTCGATGATTTCGTCGTCCGCCATGTTCCGCTGCGTGATGTAGGGCGAAAGCCGGATGCCGGTGCGATCCGGTCCAACCTCCGCGGCCACCGCCGTCACCACCTCATCGAGAAAGCGAATGCGATTTTCCATGCCGCCGCCGTAAGCGTCGGTGCGATGGTTTGACGAGCGGCGCAAGAACTGATCGATGAGATAGCCATTCGCGCCATGCAGCTCGACGCCATCGAAGCCCGCATCCATCGCGTTTGCCGCGGCCCGGCGGAAATCTTCGACCACCGTGCCGATCTCCTCGGTCGAAAGCGCGCGCGGCATGGGGCAATCCACCATCGCGCCGACACCGGTTTTCGGATCGACGACCCAGACTTGCGCATCCGGCGAAAGCGCCGAGGGCGCCACCGGCTTGCCGTCGGCGTGAAAGCTTTCGTGCGACATGCGGCCGACGTGCCAGAGCTGCAGGAACATGCGTCCCCCGGCGGCGTGCACGGCCTTCGTCACCAGCTTCCACCCCGCGATTTGCTCGCGCGTGTAGATGCCGGGCGTGAACGAGTAGCCCTGTCCCTGGCGTGAGATCTGGGTGGCTTCGCTGACGATCAATCCCGCGCTCGCCCGTTGCGCATAATACTCCGCCATCATGGCCGTCGGTACGTCTCCCGGCTGCGCGGCGCGCGACCGCGTCATCGGCGACATGACGATGCGATTGGGCAGCGTCAGGTGGCCCAGGCTCAAGGGCTGGAATAGCGGCGACATTCGTGACCTCCCGATTTGTTCGGCCGCAACGTAGTTATAATCCGCACGCCGAGGAATTCACCCCCTTGAGAAGTCAGTATTTAGTGATACTAAACACTGATGGATCTGCTTTCAGATATGAAGCTGTTCCGCCGGATCGTGGCGCTCAACAGCATGTCGGCTGCGGGACGCGAGCTGGGCCTCTCGCCCGGCGCGGTCAGCCAGAGACTGAGGGCGGTCGAGCAGCGCTTTCAAACGCCGCTGCTCACGCGCTCGACCCGCGCCGTCACGCTGACGCCCGAGGGCCGCGTCTTCCTTGAATACGCCGAGCGCATGCTGGCCGACGCGGAGGGCCTGGAAACCTCGATCGGCGCCAGCCATGGCCCATTGAAAGGCCCGCTCCGCATTTCCGCACCCTCCGACCTGGGCCGGCGCTATGTGGCGCCTATGCTGATCGACTTCCTGGCCGCGAACCCCGGAGTTCAGCCCGAATTGCATCTGCTCGACGATGTGTCCGACCTCGTCGGCTCCGCCACCGACATCGCCTTCCGCTTTGGAAAGCTTGACGATTCCAGCCTCGTTTCGCGTCCGCTCTTGCCGAACGCCCGCGTCGTCGTCGCCTCGCCGGATTATCTGGCAGCCCATGGCACGCCCAGCCACCCCAAGGACCTGAGCCGTCACCGCTGCCTGGCGCTCGTCCGCAACGGCGAGACCATGCCCTGGACCATGACGATCGATGGAAAGCGCGCCACCCCGCGCATTCATCCGGTACTCAGCGCAAACGACGGTGAAATGTTGCGCGTCTGGGCCTTGGCCGGTCAGGGGTTGGCCTTCAAATCCCACGTGGATGTGGCAGCAGACATTCGCGCGGGCCGCCTCGTACCTGTTTTGCAGCCGTTTATGAGCGGAAACGTCGGCCTTCACCTGATCTTCCCCTCCGCCCGGTCGGCCGTGCCGCGGATCCGCGCTTTCATCAACTTTGCGGTCGGCCGCTTTCGCGAGCTTTCAACTGAGCTCGCGCAGGATTAGGATGGTGAGGTCATCCTTGACCGCACGGCGCGAAAACCCATCGACTCGTCCGACCACTGTTCCTTAGGGAACAGCCACGATTTCTTCGGCCGCTATACTTTTCCTTTGGATCTGTCGAGGTTGTGTAATCGCGCCGAAGTTAGGAGCAGGTGCGTCATGAAATATTGGAAGTTGATTGCAGGCGCGTTCGTGCTGGGTGTCGTGCCCGCCGGACCCACCCAGGCATCCGAGCAAATCGGTGCAGCCGTCGTGGTCGTCAACCAGGTGACCGCAAAGCTCAAAGACACGCGCACGCTCGCGCAAGGCGATGGCATCCATCAGATGGAGCTGATCGAGGTCGCCACGGACGCATCGAGCGAGTTGAAGCTCAACGACGAAACCAAGATGGCGCTCGGTCCCGGCGCCAAGCTGATGCTTGATAAGTTCGTCTACGATAGCGAGTCCGCCAAGGGCAACATTGCCGTCAATCTGGTGAAGGGCGCCTTCCGCTTCGTTACCGGCGTAGCCGCCAAGCCGAGCTACGTCGTGCGCGTGCCGCAGGCTTCCATCACTGTGCGCGGAACGATCTTCGACGTGTTCGTGCAGGATAACGGCGCCAGCTGGCTGCTGCTGCACGAGGGCGCCGTGCGCATTTGCAACGAGCGCGGCCGCTGCCGCGAACTCGATGAACCCGGCAAGCTGATACGCATCAACGATGAAGGCGATGTCGGCCCGCCGAGCCGCTGGACGAAACTGCAGCAGAAGACCAACTTCGACGATGCGTTCCCCTTCGTCGACAAGAAGCCGCAGGATAGCCCGCCGGTTCTGACCCGCGACGCGATCTTCATCGACGTGGACCTGCCGAAGAAGAAGGACAAGGTTCGCGACAAACCGAAAGATCGTGCTGACAGCGGCGATCGCCCGAAGACGAAGAAAAAGCGCACGGAGAAGGCCGACAAGGGCGACAAGCCCAAGAAGCGTCGCACGGCGCGCCGCGACGACGATGATGACAATGAAAAGGTCATGCAGGCGGTTGGCCTTGGCCTCGCCATCGCCGGCGGCATCCGTATCGGTGGCGGCGGCGGCAAGATGAACCGCGGCGGCTCGCGCGGTGGGTCCATGGGCGGCAGCAACCGCAGGGCTCACTAGTTAGCTAGAACCAGAGAGGCCGCTGATATCTGCGGCGTACCTGTCGAACAATTGGCCGAGGCCCGGAGGACATAACCTCCGCGCCTCGGCCAACGCTTTTTGAGCCTCCGAACCGTCCCGGCCATCGAGCGCACGCTGCAACCGCACGTGAGCAGCCTTGAGCGTCGCAAACTCGGCACTGTTCGCCATCGCTTCATCGCCGGCCAGCGCGAACACCCGTTCGGTCCGGTCCTTGCCGCGCAGGCCGACCCGCCCGATTTCCAGAAACGCGAAATCCTGCGCTTGGGCCACCGTTGCCTCACCCGCGATCACGGGAGCACCGAATGTCTTCGTCTCCTCTTCGAGCCGTGATGCGACGTTCACCACGTCGCCCAGGATCGAATAGTCGAAGCGCTGCGGCGATCCGACGTTGCCGACCACGCACCGCCCCGTATTCAAACCGACGCCGATCCGCACCGGCTCATGCGTGTCGCCAGAAAGCGACGCCTTCGCCGCCCACTCGCGATTGAGCTCATCCACCGCTTGCAGCATGCGCAGCGCCGCGCGGCAGGCTTGTCGCGCGTGGTGTTCGTCCGCAACCGGGGCGTTCCAGAACGCCATTACCGCATCGCCCATGAATTTGTCGATCGTGCCGCGCTCTTCCAGAATGACGTCCGCAATCGGCGTGAAGAGGTCGTTGATGAACCGCACCAGCCCCTCGGCATCGAGGCCCTCGGAAATTCGCGAGAAGCCGCGCACGTCCGAAAACAGCAGCGTGATCTCGCGCATCTCGCCGCCGAGCTTCAAGCCGCCCGCATTGTCAGCCAGCTGCTCCACCAACTGCGGCGCCACGTAGTGTCCGAAGGCCTGTCGCACGTAGGCACGGTCCAATTCCGCCCGCACGTACGTGCTGAGCGAGGTCGTCAGATACAACGCCACCAGCGCCAGCGTCGGATAGACCGGATCGAACAACAGGCCGACACGCGCGTAAGCGAGCCACGATAGCGCGATGACTACCGCAACCGCGCTCAGTCCCGCGACGGCGGCCATCACCGGTCCCGACTTCCGCAGCAGATACGCGACACCGGCTCCAACCGTCAGCAGGAACAGCAGCTCGGCACCCGTTGCATAAGCCGGCCGTGACAGATGCTCGCCGGCCAGCATCTGCTCCAGCGCTTGCGCATGAATTTCGACGCCGGGCACCGACGGCTGCAGCGGCGTTGCCCTCAGGTCCAGCAGCCCCGGCGCGCTTGCGCCAATGAAGATATGCCGGCCACTCACCTCGTCAGGCGTCATGCGATCCTGCAGCACGCGGTGCGCGGCAACGTACCGGCGGGAATCGTGAGCGGCGAACTTCAGCCACAGCTCTCCATTTCCGCCGGTGGGAAGGATCACCGGTCCCACTTTGATCTGTTCGATGCCGGTCTGCTGGCCGAACGCCAGCACGCCGCTGCCGCCCGACGCCTTCACCTGCACCGTTGTCGCCTCGAGCCCGATGCGGAGCGCTTCGAGCGCAAGCGACGGATAGAGCTGTCCCCCGGCCTGGACCAAAAGGGGCACGCGTCGCACCACGAGATCCTGCGACGGCAGCCAGTTCACGCTGCCGAGCCCCTGCGTCGCCGCGTTCAACTCCGGCAAACTGATCGAAGCGCCCGAGAAGCTCGGCAAGAACAGTTTCGGATCGTCGCCCGCCGTCGCGAAGCTCGCGCGCGGTGGTGGCAATGGACCGGCCTCGCCATCCTGCGCGACGAAACCGAGGACGACCTTCCCCCCGCCGATCGCATCGGCCAGCAGCTGATCGTTCGACGGCAGCGTGGCCGCCGCCTCAGCCAAAGTCTTCAGCTCCGGCCGCCCCGCCACGAGACGCGCCAGCTCACCCGGTGAAACGCGATCGGGTTCGGCGAGAATGAGATCGAGCGAAATGGATTTCGCGCCGGCAGTGCGCAGCTTGTCCACGAGTTCGGCCAGCCGCGATCGCGGCCATGGCCATTGGCCGATCTCCCGCAGCGACGCCGCGTCGATATCGACGATCTTCACCGGCAGTTCGGGATCGGCGACGCGTGGCGCCATGCGCAGATAGCTGTCGAAGATCGACAACCTCAGCCGCGCCACCGGCTCTGGGTCCCAAACGCGTAGCAGCACCGCCGACAGCAGCAGTAGAGCCGTGATCAGAAGATGGCGTGATGACAGGTGCTGCATGACGATTTCCTGCAGCCTCCGCTGTTCTATGCTGCCGCGGCGCCCGGCGCGTATACGCTGATCGGCGCACCCGTCACCGCAGCGTCATCGAAGCGAAGGCCGTGATCCGCAGCAAAATGCAGCATCGCCCGCTCCGAAAGCGCAGTTATCGTCAGCAGCGGGTTCACACCGAGAGAGCGCGCTACGACCGACCCATCGATCACATAGAGGCCCTCGTGCACCGCCGTGGACGCAGCGCCGGCCGCCCCGTCGAACACCTGGCACTTGTGATTGACGACGCCGTCGGCACGTTCGCGTCCCATGCTGCAGCCGCCCAGCGGATGGGCGGTTGCGGGTTGATGCCCCATCACCGATCCCGACAGCGGGTTCTTGACGTAGTCGCCACCCGCATGCCCGACGATCTCCTGCAACGCTTGGTCGAGCCGCTGATAGACCGCCTCGTCCTTCGCGCCCGGCCACGACAGCTTCAGCTGGTCGCCGTCCAGCGTGAACCGTCCGGAAGCACTGTCATGCGACACAGCAAAGTACGTCTGCAGGTGCGCGAACGGGCCATTGTACACGCCCGCGATCAAGCTTTTGAGTGCGCCAAGCAAACGGCCGTTCGGCACGAACAGCAGCGGCAGCACCGGCGCCAGAGCCGACGGGATGACACCTTCTTGAACGCACAGTTGATGATCGAGGCGGTCCGCGTCGCGGAATTCCATCTGCACCGAAACGGAGCCACCGATCTCCGTGTCCACTTTCGCGGGGTGACCCACGCCAACGGCGTTGATCGGCACCTTCGCACCATAACCGAAGGCAATGATGTCGCCATTCGCCGTGAAGCGCTGGCCCAGACGATCCGACAGCGCCAGTCCCTTCGCCCGCGAGCGAAGCATCACCTCCGCCGAGCCGAGCGTTCCCGCCGCAATGACGACGACTGCGGCTTCCAGGACGCGGGTACCCTCGGCGGTGGCGGCATAAACGTGCCAACCTGCCGGCGCCTTCGCCACGTGGTCGACTTTGATCTCGGTGAATATCTCGGCCCCATGCCGCACGGCATCCGGCAGATACGTCAGCGCAACGGTGTTTTTCGCGCCGACGTTACAGCCGCCACAGCAATCGCCGCACAAGGTACAGCCTGGTTGCTCGATCCCTGCCGCATTGATCCCGCCGTCGAAATTGATCGCGACCGGGGGCGCGACCACGGGCCGCCCGAATGCTTCGCCCGCCGCGCTCAGCGCTTTCGCCTTCGTCATTTCGCCGGCCCGCGCATGGCTCTGCGGCCTGATCCAGCGTTGCGCCCGCGCAAAGCCCTCATCCAGAAGCCCATCCTGGGCAATCTGCCCCGGCCAGACCTCGTCCGCGAACACGCGCGCATCGGGCCGTAGCGCCACGCCGGCGTTCACCAGCGAGCCGCCCCCCAATCCGCAGCCGATGAGCACATGCATATCCTCGCCCACGCGCACATCGAACAATCCGGTCCGGGAGCCGGTGTGCAGATGCTTGGTGGTGATCTGCATCTCGTTCTTCAGATCCGGAAACCGCCCGGGAAACTCGCCGGTCACGAATTCCCGCCCGCGCTCCAGCACGGCGACGCGCTTGCCCGCGCGCGCCAGCCGCGACGCCGTCACGCCACCGCCGTAGCCCGATCCCACGACGATCACGTCGTACCGGCTCTTCAACTGCGATAATGGGCGTGCAAGTCGTGTCATGGCGGCTCCCGATCCTGGTTTCTGCCTAACCCGGATCAGGCTCGCCACGCAACGTCGCGTCGCCTCATGATGAATTTGCGGTGTGGCTATCCGCCCGTAGCCACGTCCAGCAGCAGCTTCACGTTCAGCACCACGATAATTGCTGCAATCACCGCCGCCGAGAAAGTCAGCCAGCGCGGCGCCACCAGTTCGCCCATCTTCGCCTTGCTGGCCGTAAACATCACCAGCGGGATCACGGCAAATGGCAACTGGAAGCTCAGCACCACCTGACTGAGGATCAGCAATTTCCCCGTCTCGCTCTGACCGTAGAAAATAGTCACAGCCGCAGCCGGCACGATCGCCACGCCGCGTGTCACCAGCCTTCGGGCCCAGGGGGGAATGCGGAAGTTGATAAAGCCTTCCATCACCGCCTGGCCCGCCAGCGTCGCCGTCACGGTGGAGTTCAAGCCGCAGCAAAGCAAGGCAATGGCGAACAGGGACGGCGCGATGGAAGCGCCGAGCAGCGGCATCAACAGCGTGTGCGCCTCACCCAGTTCCGCCACTTCGGTGCGGCCCGTCGCATGGAACGTCGCGGCGGCCAGGATCAGGATCGACGCATTGATCAACAGTGCGAACATCAGCGCCACGGTCGAGTCGATCGTCGCAAACTTCAGCGCCTCGCGCTTCTCCGGCACACTGCGGCCATAGTCACGCGTCTGCACGATCGCGGAGTGCAGGTAGAGGTTATGGGGCATCACGGTCGCGCCGATGATTCCCAGCGCGAGGTAGAGCATCTGCGGGTTCTTCACGATTTCCGTCGTCGGCGCAAAGCCGCGGATCACATCGCCCCACACCGGATCGGCCATCGCGATTTGCACGGCGAAGCACACCGTTATGATGGCCAGCAGCGCAACGATGAGCGCCTCGATCCAGCGAAACCCGAGATTTTGCAGCCAAAGGATCAGGAACACGTCGAGCGCCGTGAGCACGACGCCGATTTCGAGCGGGATTCCCAGCAGCAGATTGAGGCCGATGGCCGTGCCGATGACTTCAGATCGG
>JAKAXS010000426.1 GCA_021816505.1 Pseudomonadota bacterium | reverse complement strand
CGAACCGCCCCGGGCTCGGCACGCCAAGCTGCGTCATCGACAAAGGTCACGCCGCCGTCGAAGTCGGATTGGCCGACTGGACGCGCGAGCAAGACAGCTCGAGCAAGACCGACACCTGGAATTTCGGCGAACTCGTCCTGCGCTACGGCCTGACGAACACGCTCGAAGTCGACATCTCCTGGGACGGCTACGGCATCGCCCGCACGCGCGACAGAGACACGAACGACACCGAGCGCACGAGCGGCGGCGGCGATGTGACGTTCGCGCTGCGGCAGAACATCCTCAATCCCGACGGCTCGGGCACGTCGCTCGCCATCATGCCGTATGTAAGCACGCCAACCGGGTCCGACGCTTTCAGCGCCGGCGACTGGGGAGCGGGCGTCGTCGTCCCCGTCAGCTTCGACATCGGCCACGGCTTCACGCTCGCATTCTCGCCGCAGATCGACGCGGCCGTCGATGGCGACGGCGACGGACGCCATCTGGCCTACGGCTCGGTCGCCGGCCTGGGCTTCGGCCTCACCGACAATCTGAGCGCAACGATCGAAGCATCGCTCGCGCGCGACCGCGATCCCGACGGCGCAACAACCGAGGCACTCGCGGGCCTCTCATTCGCCTGGAAGCCGCAAGCGGACCTGCAGTTCGATGTCGGCGTGGTGGCCGGCCTCAACGACGACAGCCCCGACGCCGAACTCTACGCGGGCGTCGCCCGACGCTTCTAACCTCGAAGCTGCATTACGCCGCGTCGGCACTTTCCGCAGCGGCCGACACGGGGTCGTAGTTCAGAACGGGGGCCAGCCAGCGCTCGGCAACGGCCACGGTCCAACCCTTGCGCGATGCGTAGTCTTCGACCTGATCCCGCTCGACCTTACCGACGCCGAAGTAGTGGCTCTGCGGGTGTGAGAAATAGAGACCGGAGACGGCAGCACCCGGCCACATCGCATAGTTTTCCGTCAGCGTGATGCCCGCAGTCTTCTCCACGTCCATCAGAGACCAGATCGCCGTCTTCTCGGTATGATCCGGTTGAGCCGGATATCCCGGAGCGGGGCGAATGCCCTGATACTTCTCCAAAATCAACTCGTCGTTGGAGAGCGACTCGTTCCGGGCGTAGCCCCACAATTCGCGCCTGACGCGTGCGTGCATGTGCTCCGCAAAGGCTTCCGCAAGGCGATCGCTCAAGGCCTTTGCAAGGATGCGGTTGTAATCGTCGGTCTTGGCGATGTGCTTCTCGATCGCTTCCTCCTCGCCAATTCCCGCAGTCACTGCGAACGTGCCGATGTAGTCGGCAACGCCGCTGTCCTTGGGCGCGATGAAGTCGCTCAACGCGGTGTGCGCACGCTCGCGGCTGGCGTCGCGCGCGATCTGCTGGCGTAGGGTGTGCAGGGTTGCGATCCGGCTATCGCGCTTGTCGTCGGCGTAGACCTCGATATCGTCACCGACACTGTTGGCCGGCCAGAAGCCGACGACGGCATTCGCAGTCAGCCACTTCTCGCGCACCATGCGTTGCAGCAACGTCTGCGCGTCGGCGAACAGCTTCTTGGCTTCCGCGCCGACTTTGTTGTCGCTCAGGATCTGGGGGTACCGGCCGGCCAACTCCCACGTCTGGAAAAAGGGCGTCCAGTCGATATAGGGAACCAGCTTGTCGAGATTGTAGGACGAGAAAGCCCGCGCACCGAGAAAGCTCGGCTTCGGCGCCTGATAGCCGTTCCAGTCGATCTTGAGCTTGTTCGCGCGCGCCTGCGACACCGGAATGCGGTTCTTCTTCGCTTCGTTACGCAGATGCGCCTCGCGCACCTTCACGTACTCGCTCTGGATGTTGCCGATGTACGGATCGCGCTCCGTCTCCGACAGAAGGTTCGAGACGACGCCCACGGCGCGGCTCGCATCGAGGACGTAGATGGCCTGGCCCGCGCGATAGTTCGGGCTGATCTTCACGGCCGTGTGCACGCGGCTCGTCGTGGCGCCGCCGATCAGCAACGGCACACTGAACCCTTCACGTTCCATCTCGGCAGCGACGTGACACATTTCGTCCAGAGACGGCGTGATCAGTCCCGACAGACCGACGATATCGGCCTTCTCCCTCTTCGCGGCTTCGAGGATCTTCTGCGCCGACACCATCACGCCGAGGTCGATCACCTCGTAGTTGTTGCACTGAAGCACGACGCCGACGATGTTCTTGCCGATATCGTGAACGTCACCCTTCACCGTCGCCATCACGACCTTGCCGGCCGACGGCATCGACTCCAACCCGGACGCTTTCTTCTCTTCCTCCAGGTACGGCTGAAGATAGGCCACGGCCTGCTTCATCACGCGAGCCGACTTCACGACCTGCGGCAGGAACATCTTGCCGGCGCCGAACAGGTCGCCGACGACGTTCATACCGGCCATCAGCGGGCCTTCGATCACGTGCAACGGCTTCGGCAGCTTCTGGCGTGCCTCTTCGGTGTCGGCCTCGATAAAGTCGTTGATGCCGTGCACCAGCGAATGTGTCAGCCGGTCCTCGACGGGCGCGTCGCGCCACTTGAGATCCTTCTCCTTGACCTTCGTCGTGCCGTCACCCTTGAAACGGGCCGCGGCCTCGAGCAGGCGGTCGGTCGCGTCGTCGCGGCGATTGAGCACGACGTCTTCGCACAGCTCGCGAAGCTCGGTCGGAATGTCGTCATAAAGCGTCAGCTGGCCGGCATTGACGATGCCCATGTCCATACCGGCGCGGATCGCGTGGAATAGAAACACCGAGTGCATAGCCTGGCGCACGGGCTCGTTGCCGCGGAACGCGAACGACAGGTTCGACACGCCGCCCGAGATGTGCACCAACGGCATCTTCTGCTTGATCTGCCGCGCCGCCTCAATGAAGGCGATGCCGTAGCCGTTGTGCTCTTCGATACCCGTCGCCACCGCGAAGATATTCGGGTCGAAGATGATGTCTTCCGGCGGAAAGCCGACTTCCTCGGTCAGCACCTTGTAGGCGCGCTCACAGATGTCCACCTTGCGCTCGATGGTGTCGGCCTGCCCCTGCTCGTCGAACGCCATGACAACCACGGCGGCGCCGTAGCGCAGCACCTTGCGCGCCTGTTCCAGGAACGGCCCCTGCCCTTCCTTCATGCTGATCGAGTTGACGATCGCCTTGCCCTGAACGCACTTCAACCCAGCTTCGATCACGCTCCACTTCGAGCTGTCGATCATCACCGGAACGCGCGAGATATCCGGCTCGGACGCGATGAGGTTCAGGAACGTGGTCATGGCCTTCTCGGAATCGAGCAGGCCCTCGTCCATGTTGATGTCGATGATCTGCGCGCCGTTCTCCACCTGCTCGCGTGCGATCGACAGCGCGGCGGCATAGTCGTTCGCCTCGATCAGCTTGCGAAATTTCGCCGAGCCGGTGACGTTGGTGCGCTCACCCACATTGATGAAGCTGGTCGCGGCGCTGGCAGCTGGCGTGTTCGTTTCGGTAGTCATTTTTGTTTCCGTTGAACGAAGGATTAGCAAGTTGAACGACATCAACGAATGACGCTGAGTTCCGCCCCTATCAATTT
>JAKAXS010000425.1 GCA_021816505.1 Pseudomonadota bacterium | reverse complement strand
ACGACGATCTACCTCATCGACATCGATGATTTCGCGGCGGTGAACGCCGAATACGAGCGCGTCTTCGGCACCTCGAAACCGGCCCGTTCGACCGTCGCGGTCGCTGCATTGCCGCGTGGGGCGCGCGTCGAGATCGACGCAATCGCCAAGCGACGCAGTGATGAAGCCGATGTCGGCGAATTGAAGCGCCTGGTCACGGTGATTATGCAGGAGGTCGACGAGTGGCCAACGACGGGTCTATTGCTGGCGGCGACCAATCATCCGGAGTTGATTGATCCCGCGCTTTGGCGTCGCTTCGATCTGGTGATTGATTTCAAGGTGCCGGAGATGCCCGCCGTGAAGGCGGCGATCAAACGGTTTCTTGGGCAGCATTACGCCCTATTCGGTCGTTGGATCGACATCCTGTCATTGGCATTCAACGGCGAGTCTTTCAGCAACATTGAGCGTGATATTCAGCGTTTCCGACGCGCCGTGGCGCTGGGCACGGCTGCCGACGCCGATTTGATCGAGGAGTTCATCAAATCACGTGTGCTGGTCCTGGAACGTCAGCCGCGGATTGATCTTGCAGTGATGCTTGCCAAGCAGACCCGCCTGTCGCAGCACGCCATCTCCGACATTACCGGCGTAAGCCGCGACACCATCCGCAAGTACACGAACGAGCAGCCGCCCGCAGCCAAGAAAACCTCGAAAAGGAAATCTGACGCATGAGTCAAACTAACTTTCTGATCGGGCGCGGCGAGATGTTGACGCATGACATCAAAGGGCCAAAACGCAAGCCAGGCAAGGCCGAGGTGTACAGCCTCCAACAGGCTGCGCTGCGCCTGACGCCTCAGTTCACGGAGACCTCAGCCGCGCTCGATAGCCTGCCATTGCATGCCTGTCCTGGCGATTTCGGCGTCGCGCGGTTGACGATGAACCCGAGCTATATCGCCCGGTCCTTCTTTCCGGTGGCGATGCTGCGCACTGTGGGCCTGGAATCGGTTGGCAGTCGCACCGTGAGGGTGAAGCCGGAGGCCTGGACCAAGAAGGGGGCGCCGCAGGAATGTACGACGACCGAACTGTTCGTCGCGGGCAAGCGCCATGCGTTCCGCAATCTCAAGGATTGGACGAAGCAGATTGAGCCGGACTCTGATGAGGCGCTGGATCTGGCCCACATCGAGAAATTCTCGGCTTTTGCCCCGGAGCAACGCATTGCGAGCTACGGCAGTCATAAGGACCGCTTTTTCGAGGTGGGCCTTCATCTGCTTCCGGATGAAGACCGTCTGTTTGTCCAAAGAGCGTTCGCAAAATATGCCAAGGAGGTAGAGGTCAAGATCCACAGCGATCTTGGTTTCATCGCTGGCAATCTCTGGTTCGTTCCGGTCGAAGGGAAACATGCAAATATCGAGCGGCTCTCCGAGTTCGTGTTCGTCCGCGTCATTCGACCGATGCCCAAGCTTAGAGGGATGCGGCCGGTGCAACGTGCGGGCGGAGTGTCGGTAACCTGCAGCTTGCCGACGGAGCAGCCGCTGTCATCGGAACCAAAGGTCGCAATCCTTGATGGCGGCCTGCCGAAGCAGCATGCGATCGGGCCGTGGCTGCGTTCCTACCGGGTATTTGACAAGGATGCGGACGATGATCCGGATGGCCTGGAACATGGTTTGGCGGTCACGTCGGCGTTCCTGTTCGGACCGATCGCTCCGAACGGCGTCGCCGCTCGCCCATTCGCGTATGTTGATCACCTGCGCGTGCTCGACAAGGGTGCGGGTACGGAAGACCCACTGGAGTTGTACCGTACTCTCGGTTTTGTCGAAGAAGTGCTGCTGTCACGTCAGTACCAGTTCATCAATCTGAGCCTCGGGCCGGATCTGCCGATAGAGGATACTGATGTTCACGTCTGGACGTCGGTCATCGACGACTTGTTGAGTGATGGTGACACGCTGATGACGGTCGCGATTGGCAACAACGGGGAAATGGATCGCCCTTCGGGCAATGCCCGCGTGCAGGTTCCATCGGACTGCGTCAATGCGGTGGCGGTCGGCGCGGCCAACGACACCGAGGCAAGCTGGGCGAGAGCGTCCTACAGCGCGATGGGTCCTGGTCGCAGCCCTGGCGTCGTCAAGCCGGACTTGATGGCCTTCGGCGGAGATGCCGACAAGTATTTCCACGTCCTCTCGCAGAGCAAGAAACCGGTGCTTGCGCCGCAGTTGGGCACCAGTTTCGCGTCCCCTTACTTGCTGCGCAGCGCGGTTGCCATTCGTGCCATCCTGGGCGTCGAACTGACGCCGCTCGCGATCAAGGCGTTGCTGGTTCATGCCGCCGATCCGTCCACCCATGACAAGCTCGAAGTGGGTTGGGGCAAGGTGCCAGAAGACCTGATGCGCATCATCACCTGCCCGGACGGGGTGGCGCGCATCGTCTACCAAGGCGAGCTGAAACCAGGCAAGTACCTGCGCGCTGCGCTGCCGCTGCCCGAAGGTGGCTTGAGCGGCAACATCCGCCTTTCGGCGACCTTTTGCTATGCCTCGCCGACCGATCCGCAAGATGCGGCCGCGTATACCCGCGCCGGTCTGGAGATTGTGTTCCGGCCAAACGACGAGAAGATCACAGACGGCAAGGCCAACGCCAATACGAAAGGCTTCTTCGATATGAAGAAGTACGCAACCGAGGAAGAGCGCCGTTCCGACATGGGGAAGTGGGAAACCGTTTTGCATGGTGCAAAGGGCATGCGCGGCAGCAGCCTCAACAATCCGGTCTTTGATATTCACTACAGCGCGCGCGAAGCCGGTGGTCGGGCTACCGGTGCCGAGAAAATTCGCTACGCATTGATCATTACGCTCGAGGCATCAAAGCACGCGGACCTCTACAACGACATTTTGCGCACCTATGCGAAAACGCTCGTGCCGATTCAGCCGCAGGTTTCGCTGCCGATCCGCATCTGACGGCGCCGTGAGTGCGATGTTGAGTTTTTCGGTATTGATTGAGCTATTCATAACGGAGGCAGCAAATGCCGGAACCGCTTAAACAAAAAAGAAGAGGCGGTACGCCATATGAGCGCCCCGCCGAAATCGAAGACTGGCTCAAGAAACTGGAGGCGGTCGATGTCGCAGAGCGCCTTCGACAGTTTGCTACTGTGTCTAGGAAGAGTCCTGGATATGTGCCATCGGAGGTGCTGATCCACTTTCTCCGGCGGACTTGGACCGAAGGGATGCGCGGAGATTTTGAGAATCTGTTTCGTATTCTCATGAAACGGGTCGAGCAGTCACTGTGCTTAGCCATCTCCGATTTATGCATGGTCGGTGCCCGAGGCATCCGCGAAGAAATCATGCTGCGATTTGCGGAGCGAATCGCCAAAGACTGCCAAGGGCGCACCAGTCTTCTCGACTTCTATGAAATCCACTTCGACCAGGCCTTTGCGGCCTTCCGAACATCGGCGCTGCGCCAGATCGGACCGTCCACCGTGGACACCGTGCCTCTGGGTACGGACGAGGACGATGGCTTGGAGATTTCAGCGGAGGTGGAGGCGGCAGCCGCGGACTTTCTGGGGGGAGATCG
>JAKAXS010000424.1 GCA_021816505.1 Pseudomonadota bacterium | reverse complement strand
AAGAACTGGAACTCGCGATCGGTGCCGGCATCGGCGAGATCCATCTCGAAAGCTTCGAAGAGATTTCGACGGTCGCAGCGATCGCGTCGCGTCACGGCCGCGTTGTCGATGTCGCCGTGCGGATCAATCCCAGCGCCACCGCCCAGGGCGGCGCGATGCGCATGGGCGGCAAGCCGGCCGCATTCGGTTTCGACGAAGAGATATTGGCGGACGTGGTCGCGGCGGTTGGCTCGCAGCGGAGCCTGAAGTTGTCAGGCGTACATTTGTTCGCGGGCACGCAGATCCTCGATGCCGAGGTGCTGTTGCGGCAATGGGAATACGGTCTCGGTCTCGCAGCGGAGATTTCGCGCCTCAGCGGCCGTCAGATCTTGCGCATCGACCTCGGCGGCGGCCTCGGCATTCCCTATCATGAGAGCGACAGGGCGCTCGACCTGCAGCGCATCGCCGCCGGCGCTGCAGACCTCGACCGTTCGCGCCGTGCCGATCCGTTGCTGGCCGGCGCGGAGGTGTTGATCGAGCCGGGTCGCTATCTCGCCGGACCTTGCGGGGTTTATCTCTCCAGCGTTTGTGCCGTGAAGTCATCGCGTGGCCAACGCTTCGTCATCACCGACGGCGGCATGCACCATCACCTCGCCGCTTCGGGAAACCTCGGTCAGGTGATCAAGCGCGACTATCCGATCGTCGTGGCCACCCGGCTTGGCGACGGGGTGCGGTCGGCGGCGAGCTTGTGCGGACCGCTTTGCACGCCTCTCGACGTGCTCGGCCGGCAAACGGCACTTCCGGCGGTGGAGCCTGGCGACATCATCGCGGTCCTGCAGTCCGGCGCCTATGGCCTATCGGCCAGTCCCGTCGGGTTCCTCTCCCATCCGATGCCGGCTGAGGTGCTCGTGCGAAACGGCACCCCTCGCCTCATCCGGACACGCGGCGACTTCGACGCACCCCTCGTCAACCTGCTCGGCCCTGACACTTGAGCGATCCGACCCGTGGCACCGGCCGGGCGAAACAATCCCACTCCCGAAGCGTTTCTTATCGTTCGACAGACTTCCAGGCAGCCTGCCGGCGAATAATCCGTAATGGGAGACCAAGGCGCCATGACCGAGACCGACAAGACCGGAAAGCCGAAGCCGGACGTCGACAAGAAGACCGCGAAAGGCAAAGGCGAAGGCGGGTTTGCACCGCATCCCGAGCCGGAGAATGCCGACGAGCCGGCTCCGTTCGACCCGCATGCCTATCGCCCGAACGTCGAGCCACCCGAGATGAAGCCCGTCGGCAAGAAGAAGCCGTAGGCGGCTGCTCCCACGCGTAATTAATTGGGCGTTTGCTGCAACGCGGCATTAACTTGATCCTGCTAGCTTTTCTGCACTTTTGAAGTGTGGAAGGCGTGCCGCGTATGCTCTTTATTCGTCAGTTCCGTGGACGTATTGCCGATACGTTTTCCCGCCTGGCCCACGTGGCACGGGCCATTCTGCACAACGAGCTGACGCAGACCGAGGCCGATCTTGCGATTGCGCGTGCCACGGAGGCGCGCCTGCTCGACGCCCTGAACACCCTTCCCGAAGGCATCGTCGTGCTCGACGACCACGGGCGCTACGTCGCCTGGAACCAGAAGTACAAGGACATGTATCCCAACACCGCAGATCTCATTCAGGTGGGATCGACGCTGGAGGAAGCGGTGCGCGCCGGCCTTGCGCGGGGCGAGTATCCGGAGGCCAACGGCCGCGAGGACGCGTGGCTCGCCGAACGCCTCGATCGGCTTCACAATCCGGGTCCGCGCTACGAGCAGGCGCTCGCCGACGGCCGTTGCATCCTCATCGAGGACCGGCTGACCCATGACGGCGGTCTCGTCAGTCTGCGGGTCGATATCACCGAGCTGAAACAGCGCGAGGCCTCGTTTCGCCTGCTGTTTGAAGACAATCCCCTGCCCATGTTCGTCTGCAGCCGCGACGGCTGGAACATCCTTGCGGCGAACGATGCCGCAGTCGGCCATTACGGCTACACGCGCGAAGGCCTGACCGGTCTGCCGTTCGCGGCCGTCCATTGCGCCGTCGATCCCGAAGCGATCCCGACCGGGACGGATGTTGAAATCGAACAGGCGCTCAGCGCGAGACCGTTCCGGCACGTCTGCGCCGACGGCACGATCATCGCCGTGGAGTTGCGCGCGTCGAGCCTCGTATACCAGAACCAGCCGGCCGTTCTGCTGGCGGTGATCGACATCACCGAGCGCCGCCGCAACGAGTTCCGCATCGTCCATTTGGCGCGGCATGACACCTTGACCGGCCTCCCCAATCGCTTCTCGCTCACCGAGGACATGAAGCAGCTGCAGCGCTCGGTTTCGCGCGGCGTGTCGGCTGCGGTGCTGTTCATCGACCTCGACAAATTCAAGGTCGTCAACGACACGCTCGGCCACGCGGTCGGCGATGCGCTGCTGAAGGAAATTGCGCTGCGTTTGCGGACGTGCGTTCGCGACGGCGACACGGTCGCGCGGCTCGGCGGCGACGAATACGGCATCCTACTGAAAGACGGCTGCACGCGCCTCGAGGCAGCAATGATCGCGCGGCGCATCCTCGGTTCGCTGCAGGCTCCGATCCATTTGCGCGGCCGCGAGTTGCATGTCGGCGCCAGCATCGGCATTGCCATGATGCCCGACGACAGCACGTTGCCCGAGGAAGTGTTCCGCTGCGCCGACGTCGCGATGTATCAGGCCAAGCACGAAGGCCGAGGCGCCTTCCGCTTCTTCGAGCCGGAGATGGACGAGCGGCTACGCGCTCGTGCGTCGCTCGAAGCCGATCTCGCGCACGCGATCGATCGCGGCCAGCTGGAGGTTCACTACCAGCCGCTCGTCTCGCTCAGCACCGGCGCCGTGACGTGCATGGAAGCGTTGGTGCGTTGGCCGCATCACACGCGCGGTCTCGTTTCGCCCGGCGAGTTCATTCCGATCGCCGAAGAGACGGGAATGATCGTCGACCTCGGCTCGTTCGTCCTGAAGCGGGCCTGCCGTGATGCGGTGTCCTGGCCGGGCGGCATCAAGGTGGCCGTCAACGTCTCCGCCATCGAACTCGACCGGACCGACTTCATCGACGGACTGAAGGCCGCGCTGGCTGAGAGCGGGCTCCCGGCGAAACTGCTGCAGATCGAAGTGACGGAATCCGCCGTCATGAGCAATATCGATCGCGCCATTGCGGTGCTGACGGAAATCCGCCAGTTGGGCGTCGAGGTCGCGATGGACGATTTCGGGACCGGCTATTCCTCGCTGTGTTCGCTCCGCACGTTCCCGTTCGACAAGATCAAGATCGATCGTGCGTTCATTCGCGACGCCTCCATCTCGCGCGATGGTCATGATGTGCTTTCGGCGATCGTGGGGCTGGCCCAGGCGTTGGGCATGACGACCACCGCGGAAGGCGTGGAAAGTATCGAGCAGCGGCGCATCGTCGAGGCGTTGAACTGCAACGAGATGCAGGGCTTCCTCTTCAGTTCCGCCAAGCCGATCCACGAACTCCAGGCGTTGCTCGCGCCGATGGCAGCCGTCGCCAGATCGGA
>JAKAXS010000423.1 GCA_021816505.1 Pseudomonadota bacterium | reverse complement strand
TCGTCCGGATCGCCCCTTCTCACCGACGGGCCGCAAGGGCCGGAGGTCGTGGGCATCAATGTCGGCACATACGTTCAGTCGCGCGTCTGGATGCAGGATGGAAAAGTCATCAAGCGCTTCAAGGCCGACACGGTTGCCAACACCGGCGTTTCGACGTCGGCATTCGCCGGCAAGCTCGACGCGTTTCAGAAGGCAGAGATCCTGGCCAGACCAGCGGATCTGAAGCAGCTGCAGTTGCTGCTCGGCGCGCGCGGCCTCTACGCCGGCAAGGCGGACGGCACCTACGGCCCGCAGTTGCGCGGCGCCATCGAAGCCTTCGAACGCGAGGAAAATCGTCCGGTTCTGGGTCTGGCGACGGTCGCCCTGCTGCAGCGCCTCAGCGTCATCGCCGGCGGCGCACCGAAGCCGGCTACCGTAAAAATCGAAGGCGAAGCCGTTCCCTCGCGCGGCCAGAAATCACGCGATGAACCGTAATCTCCCTCCCCCGTAAAGGACGGGGAGAGGGAATGCGAACCGCTCGCGCCGTCACCTGTAGGTTGGGTCAAGCGAAGCGCGACCCAACAATTCACGGCACCACCCAGAACATGTTGGGTCTCACAAGGGGGCTCGACCCAACCTACACCGTTGCGGGACCGAGCTAGTCGCGATCGCGCATCAGTTTTTCGAGGGCTTCGCGTTCGGCGGTCGAAAGATCTTCGACGGAAGAAGCTCCGACCGTGGCGCGGACAGGCGAAAACACGGTGCGCCAGATCCACGTGACGGCGCCCAGCAAAATCAATAGCGGCGCAACCCAGAGCAACGCCGTGCTCCACGAAAAGGGCGGCTTCAACAGCACGAATTCGCCATAGCGCGCGACGAGGAAGTCGCGCACCTGGGCGTCGCTGTCGCCGGCCTGCAGACGCTCGCGCACAAGCAGACGCAGATCGCGGGCGAGGGGTGCGTCGCTGTCGTCGATCGACTGGTTCTGGCAGACCAGGCAGCGCAGTCCGGCGGAGATGCCGCGCGCGCGCTGCTCCATCGCTGCATCGGGCAGGATCTCGTCCGGCTGCACGGCAAGCGCCGGTGAGATCAACGCCACGGCGGCGACGACGAGAAGAACGGCTTGCCGGAAAAAACGCATCATTCGGCCGGCACAGCAGCAGGTACCCGGCGGGCACGTTGTGGCGCGCCGACGCGCAGGCGGCGGTCCGACAGCGATATCGCGCCGGCAAAGAACATGACCAGCGTGCCGATCCAGATGAAGCGCACGAACGGATGGAAATAGGCGCGAACGACCCAACCGCCGCTCGCCTGTTCGTCGCCCAGCACCAGGTAGAGGTCGCCGGTCCAGGCGTTATAGATTCCAGCTTCGGTGGTGGGCTGCGGCGGCGCATCGTACAGGCGCTTCGACGGCTGCAAGATCGTCACGGGTTCGCCGTCGTAACGAACGGAGAAGTTGCCGATCGTCTCCGTGTAGTTGGGGCCCTTCGCCGCGTGTGCGCCATTGAACGTCACGTCATAGCCCGCGACGTCGAGGCTTGCGCCTTCCTTCATCAGCAGCACGCGCTCGGTCTGGTAGGCCGACGTGGCGATGATGCCGATCACCATCATGCCGACGCCGAAGTGCGCGAGCGCCGTGCCGTAAACGGATCGCGGAAGATTGCGCAGGCGGCGCGCCACTTCGTCGAAGCTGGCGCTGCCGGCCTTGGCGCGGAACAGCAGTTCGGAAATAGCCCCCGCCATCACCCAGACGCCCAGCGCGATGCCGAACGGCGCGAGCCACGGCCCCGGTTTGGTCACGGCATAGCCGATCGCGACCACCGCGATGGCAGCGAGCACGGCAACGAACAGGCGTTGCGCGGCGGCATAGGCGTCGCCTCGCTTCCAGGCGAGAAACGGACCGAAGGGTAGCGCCAGCAGCAGCGGCAGCATCAGCGGCCCGAAGGTCATGTTGAAATAGGGCGCGCCGACGGAAATCTTTTCGCCGGTGGCCGACTCCAGCGCCAGCGGATACAGCGTGCCGACGAGCACAGTGGCGCAAGCCGTCGTCAGCAGGATGTTGTTGAGCACCAGGCTGCCCTCGCGCGAGATCGGCGCGAAGATCCCGCCTTGGCGCAGTTCGCGCGCGCGATAGGCGAACAGCGCCAGACCGCCGCCGGTAAACAGCACCATGATCGCCAGCACGAACACGCCGCGCTCGGGATCGACCGCGAACGCATGCACGGACGACAACACACCGGAGCGCACGAGGAACGTGCCCATCAGGCTCAGCGAGAACGTGAGGATCGCCAGGAGAACGGTCCACACCTTCAGCGCGTCACGCTTCTCCATCACCAGCGCGGAGTGCAGCAGCGCCGTGCCCGCGAGCCACGGCATGAATGAGGCGTTCTCGACCGGATCCCAGAACCACCAGCCGCCCCAGCCCAGTTCGTAGTAGGCCCACCACGAGCCCATGGCGATGCCGATCGTCAGGCACATCCAGGCCAGCAGCGTCCACGGCCGCACCCAGCGCGCCCACGCCGCATCCGTGCGGCCTTCCAGCAGCGCGCCGATGGCAAACGAGAACGCCATCGAGAAGCCGACGTATCCCATGTAGAGGAACGGCGGGTGGAACGACAAAGCCGGATCCTGCAGGATCGGGTTGAGGCCGCGGCCGTCGAACGGTGCGGGGTCGAGGCGCTCGAACGGGTTCGACGTCAGCAGGATGAAAAGACCGAACGCCACGGCGATCGACGCCTGAACGGAAAGCACGTTGGCGCGCAGCGTGGCGGGCAGATTGCGGCCGAACAAGGCGACGGCTGCGCCGAAGATCGCCAGGATCAGCACCCACAGCAGCATCGAGCCTTCGTGGTTTCCCCACACGCCGGAGATCTTGTACAGCAGCGGCTTGGTGGAGTGTGAATTGGTGGCGACGTTGGCGACGGAGAAGTCGGACGTCACGTAGGCGTGCATCAACGACAGGAAGGCGAACGTCAGCAACGTCAGCTGGCTCAGTGCGGCGGGCTCGGCGATGGCCATCAGGCGCGTGTCGCGCTTGTAGGCGCCCCATGCCGGCAGCGTCATCTGGACGATGGCGACCATCACCCCGAGGATCAGCGCGAAATGTCCGAGCTCCGTGATCACGGCGTTGCGGTCTCCGGCATTGTTTTGCCTGCGTCGTGCGTCGCGCCCTCGCCCAGCGTGACGCCCTTCTCCTTTAGCGCTTTCGCAACTTCAGGCGGCATGTAGGTTTCGTCATGTTTGGCGAGAACGCTGTCGGCGGCGAAGTGGCCGTCGGGCTCTATGCGACCTTCGGCGACGATGCCTTGCCCTTCGCGAAAGAGATCCGGCAGGATGCCCGAATAGCTGACGGGAATGGTCTGCAGCGTGTCGGTGACGACGAACTTGACGTGCGTACCCTCGCCGCGCACCACGGAACCCTTCTCGACCAGGCCGCCGAGACGGATGCGCTGGCCGGCCGGCACCTTGCTCGAAGCGATGTCGCTGGGCGTATGAAAGAAGACGATCGAGGAGCGGAAGGCGAACAGCACCAGGATCGCCGCCAGCGACAGAGATCGGA
>JAKAXS010000019.1 GCA_021816505.1 Pseudomonadota bacterium | reverse complement strand
AACTGCACCGCAAAGAGCTGGAAATCATGAACATGATCTACTGCCACGTCATGTCCAGCGCGGACGTTAAGCAAATTATGGCGCTGCAATAATCACGCCGGGGTCAACTTCTTCTACTTGCCGGTCAACTGGCTCCGATGCAGAACATGGCACTCTCGACGGTACCACTCGGCGTCGTGCCTGAAGGCATGCCGCCGGGCGCCGGAGAGAATGCAAGGTAAACTGTCATCCGGGTACGCGGTCGGCGGAGGAGCGCTCGCTGCTTCAGGGGCAATAGAGGAAACACAGCGTGACCCAGAATGTAACATCAGGCGCATCCGCGCCGGAACAGTTCGACGTAGGTCGAGAAGTTGGCGAGAACAAACTGCACGGTTCGGCCGTTGGCCTGATCGGCGTGTTGTTCTTGACCGTGACGGGAGCGGCGCCGGAGTCGGCGATGCTCGGCAACGTGCCGTTCGCGGCAGGCTTCGGCAACGGCATCTACGTGCCGGCAGCCTTCCTGCTCGCCACCATCGTCTTGACGATCTTCTCCATCGGCTACGCCGCCATGGCCCGGCGCGTCTCGTCGGTCGGCGGCTTCTACTCGTTCATCAGCCAAGGCCTCGGCCGCGAAGCCGGCATGTCGGCAGGTTTTGCTTCTCTCGCATCCTACAGCGTGTTCGAAGCGTCGCTCTACGGCCTGTTCGCCTTTTTCGGCAACGCATGGCTCAAGTCGCACTTCGGCATCGATGTGTCGTGGATCTGGCTCGCAATCTTTGCGGCTACCCTCTGCGCATTCCTGAGCTATCGCGACGTGCAGCTGTCGGCAGCCGTCCTCGGCATCGCTCTCGTCCTCGAAGTGATCATCCTCGCGATCTTCAACTTCGGCGTACTGACCGCAGCAGAAGGCACCAACTTCCAGGCCGAGTCGTTCAACCTCCTGGCAGTGTTGACCCCGGTTCTTGAGCAGAAGGTGGGCGACGTCGACATTGCGGCCGGTGCCGCAGCCGTCGGCATCTTCATGGCCTTCTGGTCGTGGGTCGGCTTCGAAATGGCGCCGAACTACGCTGAAGAGTCGAAAGACCCGAAGCGCATCGTGCCGCTGTCGCTCTACATCTCCGTGATCGGCCTCGGCCTCTTCTACATCTTCACCAGCTGGTGTGCCGTCTCCGCCTATCCGACGGAAGGTGACATGCTGGTGGCAGCGACCAAGGACTCGAGCAACTTCTTCCTGACGCCGCTGAACAATTTCGTTGGCCCCTGGGCCGGCGAATTGATGAGCGTGCTCATCCTCACCAGCTCGTTCGCATGCGGCATGGCTTTCCACAACACGGCGGCCCGCTACATGTACTCGCTGGCTCGTGAAGGCGTTCTGCCGCACGGTCTGTCGCGCACGCACCATGTGTTCAAGAGCCCGCACGTGGCCTCTTTCACGCAGTCGGCGCTGGCGATCCTCTGGGTCAGCCTGTTCGCCTTCTTCCTCGGCACCGACGACGCGAACGCGCAGGCGTACGTGTCGGTCTATACGATGCTCGCCATTCTCGGCACCATGCTCCTGCTCATCCTGCAGGCCGTGGTTTCGCTGGCCGTCATCGCCTACTTCCGTGCCAACCCGGGCGACGATGCTGGCGTGATCTCCACGATCATCGCACCGGTCATCGCGTTCGTGGCTCAGGTCTACCTCGTGTATCTCCTGGTTCAGAACCTGGCGACGTTCGGCGGTAGCGGAAGCTTCGGCAGCAACATTCCTTGGATTGCCCTGGCGATCATCGTCGTGGGCTTCATCTGGGGCATCGTGCTGCGCGTGGTGAACCCGGCTGTACACGCCCGCATCGGACGTCTTGTCTTCGAAGGCTAAGACGCCGCGACGCTGAAATCACAACGGGCGGCTCCGACAAGGGCCGCCCGTTCCTGTCTCTAGCTTGGAACGGAGTTCTGCAATGTTGACATCGCTCGCTGGTCGGTCCGTCATCGTAACAGGCGCTAGCAAGGGTATCGGTAAGGGTATCGCCCAAGTCTTCGCTCGTAGCGGCGCCAAGGTCGCCGTGGTCTCCCGCAACCTGTCGGAGGCCGAGGCCTGCGCCGCCGAACTGACGGCTAAGGGCGGAACCGCCAAAGGCTTCGCCGCCGACGTCAGCCATGCCGAGGACGTCGACAACCTCGCGAGTTCCGTCGCGAGCGCATTCGGCGGCATCGATATCTTGTGCTCCAACGCCGGTATTTTCCCACAGGCCAAGATCGAAGACCTTACGGCCGACGAGTGGGATCAAGTCATGGCGACGAACCTCAAAGGTACGTTCCTGTCCATCAAGGGCTGCCTGCCGTACCTGAAGAAGTCTGATCAGGGCCGCATCGTTATCACGTCGTCGATCACGGGCCCGGTGACCGGCTTCCCGGGCTGGACCCATTACGCGGCCAGCAAGGCGGGTCAGCTCGGGTTCATGCGCACGGCCTGCATCGAGCTTGCCAAGTACGGGATCACGGTCAACGCCGTGTTGCCGGGCAACGTGCTGACCGAGGGGTTGATTGCGCTGGGCGAGGAGTATTGCAACTCGATGGCGGCATCCGTCCCGCTGCGCAAGCTCGGCACTGTCGAGGATATCGGCTACGCCGCGCTGTTCCTCGCATCGAAGGAAGCGGCCTACATCACCGGCCAGACCATCATCGTCGACGGCGGTCAGATCCTGCCGGAAAGCCTCGATGCACTGAAAGACTGAAGTCGCACGGCGAGAGGGTCAGGCTTCAGCCTGATCCCTGATCCCTGGCCTGTGCCGCCCGTTAGTTGGCGGCCAGTTCTTTGCGCAGCGCGCGGGGGGAGAGGCCGGTCCACCGGTGCACGGCGCGGCTGAATGCAGAGAGTTCGGAGTAGCCCAGCAGGAACGCGATCTCCGAGAACGGCAACTGGCGCTGGCGCACATACGACAGTGCCAGCTCGCGCCGCGTCATTTCCACCAGCGTGCGATAGCTGAGCGACTCGCGATTGAGTTCGCGCTGGATCACGTTGACCGGCAGCTTCAGCTCCGCTGCCACCTCTTCCAACGCCGGAAAGCCTTCCGGCAAGCGCGCCCGCACCACCACACGCACGCGATCCGATACGCTGACGCGCAGATCGGTCCGCTCGGAAAGCCGTTCCAGGCACTGCCGCATCGCCGCCATCAGGCGCGTATCGCGGGCCGGCATCGGCATCGCCAAGGCCTCGTTCCTCAAAAGCAGCGCGTTCGTCGGCTGCGAGAAGAACACCGCTGCGCCGAACGCGCGCTCGTGATCGCGCCAGCCTTCGGGCCGGGGGTGCTCGAAATGCACCTCCTCCGGTGCCCAGCAGGACCCCAGGCACTCACGCATGACGTTGAGAAACATGCCGAGCGAGAGTTCGGCGTCTTGCCGCCGCTCGACGATTTCCGGCGCCTCGATGCGGTATTCGAGCTTGGTCAGACCCTCGGCGCTGCGGCCGAGCTTCATGGACGACGACTGCTGATGCAGGGGAAACAAATCCACCATCGTCGACAAGGCCGAGCCGAGCGTCGGTGAGGAGATCGTCGCGTAGCCCCACAGGCCGAGATCCCGAGGGTTGAACTGATTGCCGAACCACAGCCCGAAGTTATCGTTGTGGGTGAAGCGCGAACAGTGCTCGAACAACCTGCAATAGGAGGCGAGGCTGAGCTGCAATGTTGGCGAGCCGGCCATCTCGGGAGCGAGCCCTACGTGACCGAAGATGCGGTCGACGTCGCCCTTGTTGCGTTCGATGCTTTCGACGACGCCAGTCGCGGCCGCTGCGAGCACGGAAGGATCGAACGGCCGAATAGCGGCGGTGATGGCCGCCGGAAATTGCGCGGGGCTTCCCATGAGGGGGACCGTAACCGGTTCGAGTTGCGAGCCGGAAGCTAACAGAAGTGTCAACCCGGTCAAGCGCCGCACGCCCTGCGGTTAATGTGCGCGCCTAGAGTGCGAACTTTTCCAGGTACGCCTCGCAAAGCGGTCCCGTCAGCCGCGTGTACTCCTCGCCCATGGACTGAGCCAGGTCCGTCTCGCGGTGCGACCCGATCCAGGCGACCAGCAAAAGCCGGCGCAGCATGACGAATGTGCCGATTTCCGCCTCGTCCTCCGCACTCAATGATCCGACGCGGCGATACCCGCGCACCCACGCCTCAAGCAGTTTGGGTACTTCCGGCGCGTGTTCGAAGAAGGAGACCGTTGTGGCGCAATCGTAGAGAAACCACGAGAAGCCGCAGTCGTCGAAATCGATGACCTTGACGTGCGGGCCGTCCACCAGAAGGTTTGCCAGCCGCATATCGCAGTGGATCAGACCGAACCGGCCGGGGGCCTTGCCGAAGCGTGCCAACCGCTTCTCGATGAGGTCCACCGTTCTTGCGATCAGGCCTACGACGTCGGGCGTCATCCCCATGCCGTCGCGCCAACGCCCCCAGTGAGGCGCACCGCCGAGGGTCGTTTCAAAATCCCAGGTCAGCCGCTCGAACCATTCCGGACGCGACCAGCGATTGACGTGGGCGTGCATCCGCGCGGCCGTTTCGCCCAGCAGTTCGTAACCCGCAACGTTCGACGCATCCGGTTCGCTGCCGCTTTCCCAGGCGAACAGCACGACATTGCGTGCGCTCAGCCCCGGAGCTTGGACAGACTGAATGAGGTGACCGTTGAGGCCGGGTATCGGCGCGGGCGTCCTTGCGGCACCGTCGTCGGCCAGCGCGATCAACCAAGCCAGCTCGCTCTGGATGGCCGTCGGCGTGTGATAGCCCTCGCGGTGTACCCGCAGGGCCCAACGCCGGTCGCTCTCCACATCCTCGACGACATAGGTGGCGTTTTCGGAGAGGTTGATCAGCCTTACACGTACGGCACCCGGCAAGTCATACCGGCCAACTGCGAGCTGGGCGAGCGACAGAAGGCGCTCGAGCAGTACATCGTGTGTGATGTCATCTGTCATGGTCATGCGGGAAAATTTAGCGGAGCGGCCGCGGACCGGGCTTGACCCGAATGCGACCGCAGTTGACCTGTGGAAAGCGGGCAAAGATCGCCGATAGCATCTGCCGCTTGTCGAGGCATCTGAAAAAGCGGTCAGAGTCCGCGGCAGCGGGCGGCTAGACGGTCGCCATGACCTTGTTCAGGTTGTCGTAAATCTTGCGGGCGTGGGCGTTGAACCGCGGCATCTCGCGTGCCACGGCCTGCCGCAGCCCATCGACCGCGCCGGCACCCAGAGAGGTCTCAAGCGCCTTTGCGTACTCGGGAATATCCGCCCAATCGTCCACGGTGCTGCTGGTCGCCTCGACGTGGTACTGCAACCCCCAGGCGTGGTTTCCGTAGCGGAAGGCCTGCACGGCGCATGCCGGCGACGTCGCGAGAACCTCTGTGGCAGCCGGAAGCGACTTCACCTCCGCGCCGTGCCATTGCAGCACGGGCTCTACGTCGCCCACGCCTGCGAGAAGTGGGTCGGCTTTGCCTGCCGCCGTCTTGATTACGTCGTTTACCCCGACTTCCGGCGATGTGCCCGGTCCCACTTCGCCGCCGACGGCGCAGGCGAGCAACTGATGCCCGAGGCAGATGCCCAGGTAAGGGCGCTTCATGTCCACGACGAAGCGGCGGATGGCAGCCTTTTCGGCGACGAGCCAGGGATACTGGTCCTCCTGCCACACATCCTGCGGGCCACCCATGACGATCATCAGGTCGTAGGGTGAGAGATCGGGGATCGTATCGCCCGCATCGACTTCGACGGTGTCCCACGCATGTCCGTCATCCCTCAGGAACGTCCGGAAAATGCCCGGATGCTCGACGTCGAGATGCTGCAGGACGATGATCTTCATATTGAGTTCCCCCGGTGTGATCGCAGCAGCGAATGTGCGCATTCGCGGCGTGCCGCACAAGCCCGGGATATCTCAGACGTGTCAGCGCCTTGGCGGATAGACGCGCGAGCGATCCAGCTTCGGCCCTTCGAACTTCAAGCCGAATACGGACTCCTTGGTCCAGGCCACCCTGCACATGCGCTCCTGGTCCTTCTGCTCGATGAAGAGGCGGAACTCGTCGTCGAACAGCCACATGTCGGCGAATTTCGCGGTCAGCTCGATGCACGCTCCGCCGCTGGAGTAGTTCTTGATGGTACAGGCGACAGGGGGAAAGGCCGGGCGCTTTGGAAACGTCACGTATCCGTGCATTTTCACATCTTTGCGATCGGCCTCGCGCCGGTCGCCAGCGCGTGACGCCACTGCTTTCTGGCCGGAAATGGTTCCGACAAACTTCTGAAAACTTGAAGCAAATGACATCGCAAAAGACCCTGGTCCGTTGAGGTGAACCAGGGTCTCAGGCATTCGTAAAATTACGAATAACGACCAGATTTGATCGAATTATTCGTAACCCGTTACTTAACCTCGAGCAACTCGACGTCGAAAATCAACGTGGCGTTAGGCGGGATGACGCCGCCGGCGCCCCGGGCGCCATAGCCGAGCTCGGCCGGAATGATCAGCGTCCGCTTGCCGCCGACCTTCATCGAGGCGACGCCTTCGTCCCAGCCCTTGATCACGCGTCCGGTGCCGATCGGAAACTCGAACGGCTGGCCGCGATCGACAGAGCTGTCGAATTTCTGGCCCTTGGCGCCGTTCTCATAGAGCCAGCCCGTGTAATGCATGACGCAAATCTGGCCAGCCTTGGGGGCCGGGCCTGTGCCGACTGTGGTGTCTTCGATTTTCAAACCGCTCTCTGTGGTCATCTGCTTTCCGGTTGGTTCTGCGTTTGCTTCATAGGCCGCCTGCATCACGATCCCGCCTGCGAACAGACTGAAGAGCGCGAGTGCCATGGTGACAAGGCCGCGAAGGTGAAAAATGGCCCACATACGTTTTCTCCCAGACTGTCGTGGCTTCACCGTCCGCGGCTTCTAGCCGAAGGCGGCGGTGTGCGCATCTAGGGATGCCGTCGCACCGGCGCGAGGCGCATCTAAGGCAGGGCACAAAAAAATGGCCCGTAGCGTCGGCCTACTTGGGACGCCACGGGCCGAAGGCTCACGCCTTCAAGTCAGGGAGGAAACACCGTCGGTACGTACCTGACGGCCTGGGGATCGAACGGCGGGAGGCGCCGGACCAACCTTCATATGCGTACCGAACAGTACGAATATAGGTAGCCGAAACCGCGGTTCAAGACCGTCGGCGCTTATTGAGGAGCTGGCCTAAAGCCGTAGCGGCGCGATCGACACCGGCACGCTTGAATTGATCGTCAGCCCATGGCTGCTCTCAACGCCGGCGAACGGCTGAACCGCGAGCGTGAAAACCAGACCAACGAAGAGGGCGAGAGTTACGACGCCCCAGAAGTCTGAAGCGTTGACGGGCCACTTGGCGACCGGACGGACCATGGCAGTGACTCAAAGCTGGAGCCAAACACTGCCGTGACCCCGCCGCATCCGGATACGCGATACGCGAATGCCGCGGGGTCACGCAGCTGACCGATAAATAGTCCACGAGTCTGTTAGTTCCATGACAGTTCGCGAAATTTTTTAGGTCGCGCGGCGATCGTCGCATCGGAGGGCGATGCCATCGATGAAAGCGCCGATCGCCGCTTCGAACGTCGCGCCGGAGTCGAGCGTCTTGAAGGCAGGAATGAAGGCGCGGGTTGCCGCGAAAGCGTCCGGGTCCAGCGCCGTCAGCTCCGCTTCCTCCGTCTTGCTCAACGGTTGGACCAGGCCCTCGGCTTCGGCCAGTGCGAAGCCCAGTACGAACGCGAAGAAGGCCAGACCCAAGCCGGCCGCGGTCGAATCCGGCAGGCCGGACGCGCGCAGGGCCCGATGCACCACCTCGCTCGCGGCATGATCGCGGGCCCCCGTCGCGTGATATCGGAAATGCAAATGGAAGATGCGCGGGTGACGCCGCGCCAAGTCGCGATAGGCATGGGCGACGGCGCCAAGATCGGCCTTCCAGTCATCCGAAGGGTCGGGCAGCGCCACGGTCTTGAGCGAGAAATCCGCGATCTCGCGCAGCAGGCCGTCCTTGGATCCGAAATGGTGCAGCAAGGTCATCGGGTCGACGCCGATGCGTGCGCCAAGCTTGCGCAGCGAGAAGCCGGCCTCGCCTTCGGCGGAAGCCATCTCGAAAGCCGTTTCCAGCAGCTCGTCGCGGTTCAGCCCGCGGCGGCCACGCGTCTGTGCCTTCACCATAGCTGTCTCTTGACAATTTCTACACTGTAGACATTATTGCTATACCTCACTCCGGGTCGTCGTCAAAGTCTGCACAGTGCAATTACCGCTGTATTGGACGGCGATCATCTGAGGTAGGGTTCGAGTGTCTGCATCCGCAGGCGGCTAGGCGATCTTGATGCTTTCGCGTCCTTCATTGTCGGACTTCGTGCTCAGCGCACCATGCGGTCGCGCGTGCCTCGTGCTGCATCCCATCGCCACTCTGAGCCGGAAGCGCCAGCTGCTGGAGCTTTGTGCACGGATCGGCTTTACGCCGCCGCTCGCTGTCTGAACTGCTCGAACTCCCCTTACATTTTTGGCGCTGCCGGAGGTCCCTGATGTCTCGCCCGCAAACCAACCATACCCTGCAAGAACTCGATGCACTGCATCACCTGCATCCGTTCACCAACCACAAGTCGTTGCGTTCGGGTGCCGGCCCCCGCGTGATCGTCAAGGGCGAAGGTCCCTACCTTTGGGACAGCGAGGGTAACCGCATCCTCGACGGCATGTCCGGCTTGTGGACCACGGCCATCGGTTGCGGCCGGAAGGAACTGGCCGAAGCCGCCTATCAGCAGATGATGGAGCTGCCGTTCTACAACACGTTCTTCAAGACGACGCATCCGCCGGTCGTGCAACTCGCCAAGAAGCTGGCGGACATCGCGCCCGACAACCTGAACCAGGTGTTCCTCGGCTCATCCGGCTCCGAGAGCAACGACACCGCCATTCGCCTTATCCGCCACTACTGGGCATTGAAGGGCGAGCCCAAGCGCCAGATCATCATCAGCCGCCGTCAGGCCTATCACGGCTCGACGATCGCGGCCGGCTCGATGGGCGGCATGTCCCACGTGCACGAGCACAGCTATCCCGTCTATCCGGGCTTCCGCCACATCGTCGATCCCTACTGGTACGGCGAGGGCAAAGATGGGGAGAGCGTGGAAGAGTTCGGCTTGCGCGCCGCGAAGGCGTTGGAAGACGAGATCCTGGCCATCGGTCCCGAGAACGTTGCCGCCTTCGCTGCCGAACCGGTGCAGGGCGCCGGTGGCGTGAAGATCGCACCGTCGACCTATTGGCCCGAAGTCCAGAAAATCATCGACAAGTACGGCATCCTGTTCCTGGCCGACGAAGTCATCACCGGCTTCGGCCGCCTGGGCACGTGGTTTGCGTCCGAGTACTACGGCATCAAGCCGAACCTCCTGACGTTCGCCAAGGCCGCCACCTCCGGCTACATCCCGCTTTCGGGCCTGATGATCGACGACAAGATCGTCGAGGTCCTGATGAACCACAACGACGACTTCAACCACGGCTACACGTTCTCCGGGCATCCGGTTGCGTGCGCCGTCGCGTTGAAGAACATCGAGATCATGGAGAACGAGAAGCTGGTCGAGAAGGTCAACACCACGACCGGACCGGCGCTCGCGAAAATGCTGGCGAAGTTCAAGGATCACCCGCTCGTCGGCGAGGTCCGCTCCATCGGCATGCTGGGCGCGATCGAGCTTGTCGCCGACAAGCGCACGCGCCGCCGCTTCGAACAGCCGGGCCGCGTCGGCCTGATGTGCCGCGACCACTTCTTCCGCGAAGGCTTCATCATGCGCGCCGTGTTCGACACCATGGTGTGCGCGCCGCCGCTGATCTGGACGCAAGCCCAGTTCGATGAAGCCGAGGCCGTCATCGCCAAGGCGCTCGACCAGACCCTCAACGACGTGCGGGGAGAAATTGCGGCATGAGCCGTCCGATCGTCATTATCCCTGCCGACACGAAAGTCATTGAGACCCTCACCTTCGACGCCGTCGGCCGAAAATACTCGGCCGCGGTGGCGGAGGTGGCGCAGTGCCAGCCGTTGCTCGTGCCCCTTGAAGCAGCGCTCGTCGACATCGGCGCCATTCTCGAGATCGCCGACGGCATCCTGCTGTCCGGCAGCGTCTCGAACGTCCATCCGCGCCACTACGGCACGGAAGCGCCGCTGCGCCCGGAGACGATGGACGACGCACGTGATGCGGTGACGCTGCCGCTGATCCGCACCGCCGTCGAAAAGAAGATCCCCCTGTTCGCCATTTGCCGCGGCTATCAGGAGTTGAACGTCGCGCTGGGCGGCACGCTGCATCAGGCCGTGCACGATCAGCCAGGCCTGAACGACCACCGCGAGAAGCCAAAGGACCTGATGGAGGATCGCTTCGGTCCCTCGCATCCCATCCGCCTCGACGACGAGCTGTTGAAGTGGGTTGGCCAGGAGACGGTGATCGTCAACTCCCTCCACGGCCAGGGCATCTCGCGCCTTGCCAAAGGACTGCGGCCCCAGGCCTACGCCGAAGACGGCCTCGTTGAGGCCGTCATGGGCCCGATGGACCACCCCTTCCTGCTCGGTGTGCAATGGCACCCGGAGTGGAAGGCTGCTTCCAATGACGTTTCAGTTTCCCTTTTCAATCGCTTCGGCGACGCCGTGAGAGGCAAAAGAACATCATGACGCTGCCGCGTGTTACGGCCGACGAGGCGAAAGCCTTCCTCGCCGCCAATCCGACCGTGCAATGGATCGACATCGTGCTGTTCGATCTGAACGGCATGCCGCGCGGCAAGCGCATCCGCCCGGCCGACCTGCAAAGCGTCGTGAAGAGCGGTTTGATGCTTCCCGCCTCCGTCTACGTGCTGGATCCGCGCGGCAACTCGATTGCCGAGACCGGACGGCTTTGGGAGACGGGCGACTACGACATCAAGTTCCATCTCGTCGCCGGTACGCTGCATCCCGTGCCCGTGGGCAACCGCACGCACGCACAGGCCGTGATGGTGCCGGAGGAAGCCTACGATCTGGCGCCGCACGGCATTCTTGCCAACCAGGTCGCGCGCTTCAAGAAGGCGGGCCAGACGCCCGTCGTCGCCGTCGAGTTGGAATTCTACGTGACGAAGCGCCAGGCGGACGGCTCGTTCAGCCTGACGACGCCGCCCGGCGTCTGTTCCGACCCCGACCAGCCGATGACCTTCATGTTCGAGGAATTGGACGCGCTGGGTCCCTTCATCGACGACGTCTACAAGATCTGCGAAGTGCAGGGCCTCCCCGTCGATGCCGTCATGCAGGAAAGCGGCCCCGGCCAGTTCGAGATCAACCTCAAGCACACCGACGATCCCGTGAAGGCCGCACTGGACGGCTTGCTGCTGAAGCGCGCCATCAAGGCGGCCGCCAGCGCACACGGTTACGAGGCGACCTTCATGGCCAAGCCTCATCATGACTGGACCGGCTCGGGCATGCACGTGCACGTCAGCCTCGTCGACGACAAGGGCGCGAACCTGTTCGCCGGCGATCCGAAGGCACCCTCGCCCAGCATGTCGCCCATGTTCCGCCACGCCGTCGGCGGCTTGCGCGAAACGATGGGCGACTTCATGGCCTTCTGGGCCCAGTCGGCGAATGCCTACCGCCGCTACGTGCCGGAGAGCTACGTTCCGCTCACCGCGCTCTGGGGCTCCAACAATCGTACGGTCGCGCTGCGCATTCCGTTCGGCACCGGCGCTGCCACGCGCATCGAACACCGCGTTGCCGGCGCGGACGCCAATCCCTATCTGGTGGTGGCAGGCATTCTTGCCGGCATCCATCACGGCATCGCCGGCAAGATCGATCCGGGGCCAGAGGCGAAAGGCAACGCCGAGGAACTGGATGGGCCGGCACTGCCGATCGCCTGGGTCAACGCCCTGTCGACGTTCAAGGCGTCACCCGTGGTGCGCGAGTACCTCGGCGCCGACGTCCAGGATGTCTATTACCGCTTGAAAACGACGGAGCGCATCGGCTTCGAACGCATCGTCACCTCGCTCGACCATGCCTGGTACGCCCAGGTCGCCTGATCGCCGAGTGCAACCGAGAGGATCGAAACATGACCTCGCTCGCACATTTTGAATCGCTTGCCGGCTCGATCGAGCTGCCGGGCAAAGCCGTCATCGACGGCAAGATCCTCGCCAGCGCCAGCGGCGAGACGTTCGACAACGTCGGCCCGCGCGACGGCCGCGTGCTGAACAAGGTCGCGTCCTGCGATGCGGCCGACATCGACTTCGCCGTCACCGCCGCGCGCGCCGCGTTCGAAGACGGGCGCTGGCGCAACCAGCACTATCGCAAGAAGAAGCACGTTCTGTTCAAGCTCGCCGAGCTGATGGAGCGCGACGCCGAAGAGCTGGCGTTGCTGGAGAGCCTGGACGTCGGCAAGCCGATCAAGGATTCGCTGGCGATCGACATTCCCGGCGCCATCCGCACGCTGCGCTACTATGCCGAGGCGCTCCATAAGGTCTACGGTGAAGTCGGACCCGGCACGCCGGACCGCTTCTCGTTTGCCGTGCACGAGCCGCTCGGCGTGATCGGCATCATCGTGCCGTGGAACTTCCCGCTGCTGATGGCGATGTGGAAGATCGCGCCGGCGCTCGCCATGGGCAATTCCGTCGTGGTGAAGCCCGCCGAGCAGTCGCCCATGACGGCGCTGAAAGATCGGCCAGCTGGCGCTCGAAGCCGGCCTTCCGGCCGGCGTGTTGAATGTCGTGCCGGGCCTGGGAGCCACCGCGGGCAAGTCTATCGCGCTGCACATGGACGTCGACATGATCGCGTTCACGGGCTCCGGCGCGGTGGGCAAGCTGCTGATGCAGTATTCCGGCCAGTCGAATTTGAAGCGCGTCAGCCTGGAGCTGGGCGGCAAGTCTCCGCAGATCATTTTCGCGGATTGCCCGGATCTCAACGCGGCCGCCGTCCAGGCCGCCTGGAACATCTTCTTCAATCAGGGCGAAGTCTGCACCGCTGCGTCCCGCCTGCTGGTGCAGGAGGACATCGCCGACGCCTTCACCGAAAGTCTGCTGCGTGCAGCGCGCAAGGTCTCGCCCGGCGATCCGCTGGAGCCGCGCACCAATTTCGGCGCGATGGTGAGTAAGGCGCAGATGAACACGGCGCTGCGCTACATCCATACGGCCAAGACCGAAGGCAACGCGCTGAAGCTCGGCGGCAACCAGACGCGCGTCGACACCGGCGGCTTCTACGTCGAGCCGACGGTGTTCGCGGATGTGAGCCCGGAGCACACGTTGGCGCGCGAGGAAGTGTTCGGCCCCGTGCTCGCCGTCACCAAGTTCAAGACCGCCGACGATGCCTTCCGCATGGCGAACGACACCGTGTATGGCCTGGCCGCAGGCCTCTGGACGAAAGACCTAACCCTGGCCCACCAGGCCGCTCGCAAGCTGAGAGCCGGTCTCGTGTGGATCAACGGTTGGGACAGTTGCGACATCACCATGCCGTTCGGCGGCTTCAAGCAGTCCGGCTTCGGTCGCGACCGCTCGCTGCACGCACTCCACAAGTACGCCGACCTGAAATCGGTTTCGATCACGATCTAACGGAGAGCAGTACATGGCCACCTCGGCTGAGCTTCACGCGCGACGCATGGCGGCGGTGCCGCGCGGCATCGGCAACGTCACCGCGATCTATCCGAAGCGTGCGAAGAACGCCGAGATCTGGAGCGAGGACGGCCAGCGCTACATCGACTTCGGTGCGGGCATCGCCGTCGTCAACACAGGCCACCAGCACCCGCGCGTGGTGAAGGCGGTGGAAGAGCAGATGAAGGCGTTCAGCCATGTCTGCTTCCAGGTGACACCGCACGAGAACTACGTGACGCTTGCCGAACGCTTGAACGCGATCGCACCCATCGCCGGTCCGGCCAAGACGATGCTCGCTTCGACCGGTGCCGAGGCTGTCGAGAACGCGGTGAAGGTGGCACGCGCTTTCACCAAGCGCCCCGGCATCGTCTCGTTCAGCGGCGGCTTCCATGGCCGCACCCATATCGGCATGGCACTGACCGGCAAGGCCGTACCCTACAAGAAGGACTTCGGCCCCTTTCCGTCCGACATCTACAACGTGCCGTTCCCCAACACCTTCCACGGCGTTTCGAGCGAGCAGAGCATCGATGCGTTGAAGGGCCTCTTCAAGTATGTTGCCGATCCGTCGAGCATTGCCGGCATCATCATCGAGCCGGTGCAAGGCGAGGGCGGCTTCAACATTGCGCCGTTCGAATTCCTGCAGGCGCTGCGCAAGCTCTGCGACGAGCACGGCATCCTGCTGATCGGCGATGAAATCCAGACAGGCTTTGCACGCACGGGCAAGATGTTCGCGCTCGAGCATGCCGGCGTAAAGGCCGACGTGGTGACGCTGGCGAAAGGTCTCGCGGGCGGCTTCCCGGTTTCGGCGATCACCGGCCGTGCCGACGTGATGGACGCCGCCAACCCCGGCGGCCTTGGCGGCACCTACGCGGGCAACCCGGTCGCCTGCGCCGCGGCACACGCGGTGCTCGACGTCATCAAGGACGAGGATCTTTGCGCCCGCGCGAACGCCATCGGCCAGATCATCATGGATCGCTGCCGCACCATCCAGCAGAGCGCCAACCTCAACTGCATCGGCGACGTGCGCGGTCTCGGCGCCATGTGCGCGATCGAGCTTGAGATGAACGGCGCGCCCGCGCCTGCCGTCACGGCCGCGCTGCTGAAATCCGCCAACGCTCGCGGGTTGATCCTGCTGTCGTGCGGCATCTACGGAAACGTCATCCGTTTTCTGCCGCCGCTCACCGCCGGCGACGACATCGTCCGCGAGGGCATGGACGTGTTCGAGGCAAGCCTTGCGGAAGCCGTCAGCCAGGCGGGCTGATCCGAGCATCCGGCCAACAAAAAAGGCGCCTTGCGGCGCCTTCGTCGTCCAACACTTCGTCCGGCTTTTAGCGAGCCTTGCGCGAGCGAGCCTGTGCGGCGCTCACGGCCGTCT
>JAKAXS010000422.1 GCA_021816505.1 Pseudomonadota bacterium | reverse complement strand
TCCGATCTGGCGCGTGCATCTCGCGATGGGCGCCTTCTCGTATTTGGTATCGGCGATCTGGGCGTTCTCGCTCGTGGTCGGTATTTTCCTCACGCTGCAGGGCCAACAGCTCATTCCGAGCTATTTCCAGGACAGCAAGACGCTTTTCCCGATCTGGCCGGTGATCGATCCCGGCGCTGCCATGCGGCTGTTCCTCGCGACGATGGCTGTCGTGCTGCTGCCGAAGTGGCTGGGGCTCGTCCTTGAAATCAAACGTGGCTACAACGCCAGCGAGCTGTTCGGCATGCCGCGCGCAATCGCCGGCGTGACGATCGAGACGCTGTTCTCGATGCTGCTGGCACCGATCCTGATGATGACGCAGACGGCGGCGATCGTGCAGATCTGGCTGGGCCAGGACTCGGGCTGGAAGGCGCAGAGCCGCGGTGGGCAGGCCATCGCGCTCAAGGATGCGCTGCGGTGGCACTGGATGCATACGGCGCTCGGTGTCGTGGTGGCCGTGATCTGCTGGGAAACGTCGCCAGGGTTACTGGTGTGGATGTCGCCGGTGATCCTCGGCCTCGTTCTCTCCGGCTTCGTGCATTGGCTCACGGCGCAGCCGGCTGGGCCTGTGTTCTCCGCGTTGTTGTCGACGGACGAGGAGCGCCAGCCCGCCGCGATTTTACAGCGTGCCGAACATCACACCGACATCTGGACCAAGCGCCTCGCCGCCCTCGCCGCCGCCAACGGCGACGCTTCTAAGCTGCCACGTGCGGCCTAGGCTGCACGGAAGAGCTGCACAGCGCCGTCTTGCTCGAAGATGTAGAGCAGCACTTTCAAGGCTTGGCCGCGTGCTGATGCAAGTCGGGGGTCTGTCGCGAGGATCATCTTCGCGTCGTCGCGGGCGGCTTCAAGAAGGGTCTCGAAGCCCGGAACGTCGGCAATGCGGAATTCTGCGTCTCCGCTCTGGCGGGCGCCGAGCACTTCGCCGCCGCCGCGCAATTCCAGATCCTTCTCGGCGATTTTGAAGCCGTCGTCGGTCTCGCACATCATGGTCAGGCGCTTTTCCGCCGTCTCGCCGAGTTGGGGGGCGTGGAGCAGGAGGCAGAATGACTGGCGATCGCTTCGGCCCACGCGACCGCGCAGCTGATGCAGCTGGGCGAGGCCGAAACGCTCGGCATGCTCGATCACCATGATCGTCGCGTTGGGAACATTGACGCCGACTTCGATCACCGTCGTCGCGACGAGGATCTTGGAGGTGTTCTCCGCGAAGGCCTGCATCGTCTTGTCTTTGGCGGTGGCGGCCATCCCGCCGTGCAGGAGGCCCACTACGCCCTCGCCGAAGATCTGCGTCAGGTGCGCGTGACGTTCTTCGGCGGCCGCGAGTTCCGATTTCTCGCTGCTCTCGATCAACGGGCACACCCAGTAGATCTGCGCACCTTCCGCGACGTTGGCGCGAATACGCTCGATGACGTCGACGAGGCGGTCGGTGGAGGCCATCGTCGTCTTGATGGGTTTACGTCCCGCGGGTTTCTCGGTCAGCTTGGAGACGTCGAGATCGCCGTAGTGGGTCATCAGCAGCGTGCGCGGGATGGGCGTGGCGGTCATCACGAGTACGTTGGCACCGCCGTCACCGCCTTTGGTCTGCAACGCAAGGCGCTGATGCACGCCGAAGCGGTGCTGCTCGTCGATCACCGCGAAGGCGAGGTCGCGGAAGGCGACGTCCGACTGGAAGAGCGCGTGGGTGCCGATGAGGATGTCGATCTCGCCGCTTGCCAGACGCGACAGCAACTCGGTGCGCGGCTTGCCTTTCTCACGGCCGGTGAGAAGTCCGATGCGCAGGCCGGCTTTCTCGGCGAGCGGCGCGATCGTTTCCGCGTGTTGGCGTGCCAGCACCTCGGTCGGTGCCATCAACGCGGCCTGCGACCCGGCTTCCACCGCGACCGCCATGGCCATCAGCGCAACCACCGTCTTGCCGGAGCCGACGTCGCCCTGCAGCAGCCGCAACATGCGACGTGGCGCGGCCATGTCGTCGGCGATCTCGGCGATGGCCGCGTGCTGAGAGGGCGTCAACTTGAAGGGCAGGGCCTGAGCGATCCGCGAACGTAAACGCCCATCGCCACTGACGGGGCGGCCGCGCTGCGCCTTGTAGTTCTCGCGCACGAACGCCAGGGCCAGCTGATTGGCGAGCAGTTCGTCGTAGGCCAGACGCTGCCACGGCGCGCCGCCGGGCGACACGTCGCCGACGTCCTGGGGACGATGCACCGACGATACGGCCATGACGAACGGCGGCCAGTTGCGGGCGGCCAGCCACGCGGGCGGCTGCCATTCGGGAATGTCGGGCAGACGTTCCAGCGCTTGCCGCGTTGCCTTGATGAGGATCTTGCCGGACAGGCCGGCGGTAAGCGGGTAGACCGGCTCGAGCGACGGCAGGTCGCCGCGATTTTCCGGGCCGACGATGTAGTCGGGATGCGTCATCTGCATCATGTCGTTGTAGCGCTCGATGCGGCCGGACACGTATCGCGTCTCGCCGACGGGCAGCTGGCGCTCGACGAACGAGCGCTCAGCGTGGAAGAAGACGAGGTCCAGGCGGCCGCTGTCGTCCTCGCAGCTTACTTTATATGGCGCGCGCGTGTTGCCGCGCGGTGGCGGCCGGTGCTTGAGGACGCGGACCTTCAGGGTGGCGATGGTGCCGGGAACGGCCGTCGCCACGTCGGGCTCGGCGCGCCGGTCGATCACGCCGGTCGGCAGGTGCCACAGCACGTCCAGCACGCGGGGTTCGGCCACGCCGGGCGGCAGCTTCACCGCCTTTTTCAGCAGTGCCAGCAGCCGGGGCCCGATGCCGGACAGCGCCTGAGCCGAGGCGAAGAGGGGGTTGAGGGCAGTCGGCCGCATGTCCTTGCCGCATCACCTGATTGGGCGCTGAATTTGCCGCATTCCGAGCGCGGCGTGTGCCGGCTTCGGCCCTTTGCGAAGTGGGCCACCAGGGGCTATATCACACCCGGCGCGGCCGACAGAAGGGCTGCCGACTTCATCGAATGTGGTCATCGACATGAGTGACGACTTGGACATGCGGCGGCGGCGCGCTGCGTGGCGGGCCAACCATCGTGGCACGAAGGAAATGGACGTGCTGCTTGGGCGCTATGCCGAAGATGCGCTGCCCCGGCTGAGCGGGGCGCCGCTGGAGCACTTCGAGCAGTTTCTGGCGCTGCCGGATCCGGAGTTGCAGAAGTGGCTCCTCAATCCTGGCGAGGTGCCGCAAAGCGCCTTTGCGGATCTGGTCGCCGCCGTTCGCACGTTTCATGGGTTGGCGTAAGTGAAGCGTATGTCGACGCGGTAGGAGCACCGCTCCTTCTCGCTGCAGGCGGCGAGAGGGACGACGATCAATTGAGTTGGGTAGATGAGCACGAGTGACGCGAAAGAACGCCAGGATCTGATCCTTTCCGGAGTGCCGGAGGGGCTGGACGCGCTCGTGCTTTCGAACCTCGTGCGCGAGCCGTTGGGCGATGGCTCGCCGGGGCTGGTGCTGCACATTGCACGAGACGATCGCCGGCTCGATGCATTGGAGACAGATCGG
>JAKAXS010000421.1 GCA_021816505.1 Pseudomonadota bacterium | reverse complement strand
TTCCGATCTGACCAGGGCCTGAAACGTTTCGGTAAACAACGGCAGCTTAGTTCGGCTTGCCGCTCGTGCTGCCGTTGATCGAGTTCGACGAGACGAGCACCGGGCCCGCGCCCTTGGGCGGCCGGTTCTCGGTCAACACGCCAAGGCGCTTGGCGACTTCCTGATAGGCTTCGAGCACGCCACCGAGGTCCTTGCGGAAGCGATCCTTGTCCAGCTTGTCGGACGTGTGGACATCCCACAGGCGGCAGCAGTCCGGGCTGATCTCGTCAGCCAGCACGATGCGCATCTGCTCGTTGTCCCACAGGCGGCCGAATTCCACCTTGAAGTCCACGAGGCGGATGCCGATGCCGAGGAAGAGGCCGACGAGGAAGTCGTTTATGCGCAGCGCGAGCTGCATCACTTCGTCGATCTCCTGCGGCGTCGCCCAGCCGAATGCCGTGATGTGCTCTTCCGACACGAGCGGATCGTTCAGCTTGTCCTGCTTGTAGTAGAACTCGATGATCGAGCGCGGCAGCTGCATGCCTTCTTCGAGGCCGAGACGTTCCGACAGCGAGCCCGCAGCGATATTGCGCACGACGACTTCGAGTGGAATGATCTCCACCTCGCGGATCAACTGCTCGCGCATGTTGAGCCGCTTCATGAAGTGCGTCGGCACGCCGATCTCGCCGAGCCGCTGGAAGATGTACTCAGAGATGCGATTATTGAGGACGCCCTTGCCCTCGATCAGCGCATGCTTCTTCGCGTTGAAAGCAGTCGCATCATCTTTGAAATGCTGGATGAGCGTACCCGGCTCCGGGCCCTCATACAGCACCTTCGCTTTGCCTTCGTAGATCCGACGGCGCTTATTCATGGATCCTGGTCCTTTGACGATCACGCTCATGCTCTTTTTCGACGCTACCGGTTACACGTCCCGTCGTGCGGCACATTGAAGTTACTCAGTCTTTTTGCTTGGAGAGGTAATAGGCCAAGGCCTGCCGACGGCGACTTTTTTCAAGCCTGAGACTAGCCGAACCGGGGGTCGGAAACAATCTTAACGACGACCGAACAGGGGTATTGGTTCACGGCCGAACCAAGCCGTTGATTTGTCGAACGGACCGGGTTAGGCGTCACACGGATAGGGTTTCGGGCATGTGACATGCAACCCGATGTCGCGGTGCAACAAAGCAAGAACGAAGGGCTGGAGATAGAGTCATGACGAGCTTCGACAATCGTGAAAAGGCGTTTGAAAACAAGTTCGCACGCGATGCGGACCTGAAGTTCAAGGCCGAATCACGCCGCAACAAGGCGCTGGCTGAATGGGCTGCCGGCAAGCTGGGCATCAGCGGCGACGCCGTGGCGGATTACGTGAAGGCCGTGCGCAAAGCCGACCTGGAAGAGAAGGGCGACGACGACGTCATCCGCAAAGTGAAGAAGGACTTCGCCGACAAGGGCGTGACCGTCTCCGACGACGAGATCAAGGACAAGATGATGGAGTTCCTCGCGAAGGCCGTGGCCGACATTGAATCGGCCAGCTGATCGCGTTCTCCAAGCGTGAGACTGCAAGGCGGTGTCGGCAACGACGCCGCCTTTCGCTTATCGCGGAAGCCCTTGCAGAAAGCTGCCGAAGCGCAGCAGCCCGTCCGGCCAAGGCCCGTGGCCCGACGCGGTATTGATATGCCCCTGCGCGCCGGCGTCGACGAAGGTAGCGCCCCACGCTTCGGACAATGCCTGCGCGCGCTGCAGCGTGCAGTAGGGATCGTCGGATGATGCGATCATCAGCGCCGGAAACGGGAGCGGCTCGAGCGGCAGCGGCGCGAACCCGCTCTCCTGCGCCGGCAGCACCTCGCCATCTGTCAGCGGCCATGTCGCCGCGTTGTCGACATCCGCGGGCGCGACGAGCAGCGCACCGGCGACGAGCCCGCGCGGCATCTTGCGGGCGGCATGCGCCACCGCCGCCACGCCCAGGCTGTGTGCGACGAGCACCGGCGGCAGCTTCGCCTCGGCCACCGCCGTCATGATGCGCGACACCCAGGCATCGCGTTCCGGATCGCGCCAATGCTGCTGTTCGATGCGCCGTGCCGTCTTGAGGCTGCGCTCCCACCGGGACTGCCAGTGATCAGGGCCCGAACCCGACCATCCGGGCACGATGAGAATTTCCACGTCAGACGTGCGCATGCGAAAAGCCGGCTCCGCAAATCCATTCCTTCGGACGAGAGGTGGACGCTGACACGCGTCGCGTCAAATGCGTTCTGCGGTCGCGGCGCGGCCACGCTGGAGCACGGCCCGCGCGTTCTCGAATAGTTTCAGCGCCACCACCGTCAAGCCGACGAGCGTCGCCCCATCCATCACGATGGCGACTGCCCGCGAATTGAGGAGCAAGGGAGCGGCGACGATCACGATGAGCCCAGCCGCGACGAGTGCAATCTGAGGCCCCGGCAGCGGCGACCCGCTGCGTGCATTGTACAGCAGCACGAACAACGTCGTGAACGCCGCCACGACGGCGGTCCAAAGCCAGTGGCCCGGCGTCATCACGCTCGACAACGGGCCGAGCAGGTCGACCGAAAGCGCCATGGACACGACGGAGACCGGGATCAGCAAGAGCGCCATGGCCTGGGGCGCAAGGAGCGAGGGCCAGAGCAACAGGCCCGCGCGATCGGGCGCAATGAAGGTGACGTAGGCGTAGACGACGAAGGCGACGGAAACGAGCGTGTATCCGAACAGGACGGCGAGTTCCGACATCGGCGCCACGCCCAACCGCACAGGCTCGATGACTGGCGGCACCGACGTCGCCAGATTGATCGCCGACAGCGTGACGAACAGCACCCAGAAGCCCGCGCCCAGCCCGTGGCGCGTGATCATCGTCGCGAGCCACCAGTAAAGCGCCGTCACCGTCGTCATGCTGACGACGCACATCAGGCGGAACTGCAGGCTCGGGGCCGCCACGAATGAGAAGCGGCCGCCACCGGACTGCTCGATCGCCGCGGCGATCTGAGATGCCTGAATTCCCGCGAAAATCAGCGCCAGCCAGAGTACCCAATCGGGAGCGAAGCCATGGCGTTTGCTTTCCGCATTCCAGCTGTCCGGTCCCAGCAACCGGACCAGTTCAGCGATGGCGAGCGCGGTGAAAAGTGGGATCAACCCCAGGGCACCGATCGACAGGCGCGCGATGGCACCGGATGGCCCGTATCCGCTCAGCGTCGCCAACGCCGCGTGATCGAGGCCCGGCAGAGGGATCTGCATCGCGAGCAGGTAAACGCAAATCCCGCCAGCCGTAACGGCCAAGCGTCCTGCCAGCTCCCACCTGGGGCTGACGAGCGTACGCGTTTGCGCCAAAGCATTCACAGGCCGATCCCTCCGCGCTGCAGGTCCATGCAACAACGGCAGCTGGAGCCCGACTCGAGAAGCCTTAGCTCAATTCCCGATCCACTAGGAGCCCAATACACGAGGAGCCCAATACACTAGGAGTCAGTGTGGAACTCAGGGTCCACTTTCGCGCGCCGGAACGGCGGGGCCCTCGGCCAGCGGAGGAACCACCGGGCGCCCGCGGTTGCGGCTGTCGCCCCACGTGTAGAGC
>JAKAXS010000420.1 GCA_021816505.1 Pseudomonadota bacterium | reverse complement strand
TCTCGCGTCTGAAGTCGGCATCCAGGCGGGCTCTCTGTATAATTACATCGGCAACAAGAAGACGTTTCTGTACCAGTTGCTGACCGACATAATGAACGACCTTCTTGCCGAGCTGAATGGCAGGCTGACCGGACTTGAGGACCCTCGTGAACGTCTGCGCGAATTTATCGCGCTTCACATCGAGTTCCATACCCGCCGCAAGGAAGAAGTCTTTATCGGCAATATGGAGCTGCGCAGCCTGACACCGCGCCACCGCGCCAAGGTGGTGGGGCTACGGGCCGAGTACGAAAAGGAACTCGGCCAGATCATCCGCGACGGCAAGGCCAAGGGCATCTTCAAGGCCAGCGACGAGGCGATCGCGTCGTACGCGATCATCGCGATGCTGACGGGCGTCTGCAACTGGTATCGACCCAACGGCCGACTCAGCATCGAGCAATTGGTCGAGTATCACAGCGAACTGGTGTTCCGATCGCTGGGGGCATCTTTCAAGCCCTAGCGATCGAGCGTCCGCTCCATTGCAGCGGACTTATTTGACCTTCGCGAGCGTCGGGTAGCCGTAGGACTGGACCAGCGGCATCACTTCCATCGCGTCGATATTCACCCGCCGCGGCAGCGAAAGCTGCACGTGAATGAGTTCGGCAATGTCTTCCGCCTTGAGTAGGTTTGGACGGTCGTAGAAGGCGCGTGCGGCCTCTCCCATGCGAATATAGGCGAATTCAGTCTCGATAATGCCGGGCTCGATGCAGGCGGCTCGTATGTTGGCGCCGAGCAGGTCTGCACGCAGGCTCATCGTGAACTGGCGCATAAACGCCTTGGTGCCGCCGTACACGGCGTTCCGCGGATACGGATGTGTCGCGCCGATTGACCCGATATTGATGATGTCTCCGAAATCCCGCTCCACCATCCCAGGCAGGATCGCATGGGTGCAGTAGAGCATGCCGTGGATGTTCGTTCCTACAGTGCTCATCCAGTCCGCGAGCTTGGCCTGGTGAACGGGCGCATTGCCGAGCGACACGCCCGCGTTGTTGATCAGCACAGTGATCGCCTTGAAGTCGTCTGGCAAGTCGGCGACGGCTTTCTGCACGGCGGCGGCGTCGGTCACGTCGAGCGTCACCGGCAAGCACGCGCCGCCGCACTCTGCTGCAAAGCTCTTCAGCCGGTCTTCGCGTCGTCCGGTCGCTACGACCTTGTAGCCCTCCGCGACGAGCCGCCGTGCAGCAGCGGCGCCAATTCCCGACGTCGCGCCTGTGATCAGCGCAATCTGATCCGATTTGCTCATCAGTCAATCCTCGACTTGCCAGCAGGCAACTGCTGCGCCTCTACCTTGAGTTTCAGCTCTTCGACCGCTTCAGGGTTGACCAGGGTCGAGAGGTCTCCTGGATCCTCGCCGACCAGCACGGCGCGAACGACCCGTCGCATGATCTTCGAGTTACGCGTCTTCGGTAGGCTGCTGACGAATACCAGATGCTTCGGCTTGAACGGCGCGCCCACGGAATCGACGATCGCCTTCGACAAGGTTGCGGCGGCGTGCGGATCGGCCTGCGCCGCGGGAGAAAGCACCGCGGCGATGACAACCGCCTCTCCCTTCAAGGAATCGGGAATGCCCACAGCCGCCGCTTCCTCGACGAGACGCGTGCCCATCAATGCGGATTCGATTTCAGCCGGGCCGGTTCTCTTGCCGGCGAGCTTAATGGTGTCGTCGGACCGGCCGTGAACGTACCAGACGCCGTCTTCGTCCTTAGAAACCCAATCGCCGTGGACCCAGGTGTCCGGGAAACGAGACCAGTAGCTTTCGATATAGCGCTGAGGATCGCGCCACAGACCTTTGGTCATCCCCATCGTCGGCGTGCGCATGACGAGCTCGCCGACGGCGCCAGCGGGAAGAGAGCGTCCGTCGGGGTCGACAACATCGACGCCGGTTCCGAGCATCGGTCCGTGAAAGCCGCCTGGTTTGATCGGGTAGAGCACATTCGTGGAGAGCAGTCCGCCGACTTCCGTTCCGCCGGAATAATTCATCAACGGCGCGCGCCGGGCGCAGACGTTCTCGAAAACCCAGTTCCAGGTTTCGAGATCCCAGGGCTCGCCAGTCGAAGCAACGACGCGTACTGATGAAAGATCGAGCTTCTTGAGCGGCTCGGCCCCATAACGTTTCATCAGGCGTGCGGCTGTGGGTCCGAGTCCGAGAAATGACACTTTTTCGTCTGCAACGAGCCGAAACAACCGATCTGTCTGCGGGAAATCCGGTATGCCTTCCATCAACGAGAGCGTCGCGCTGACCAGACACGTGGCGGCAATCTGGATCGGTCCGACCAGCCAACCCATGTCGGTCGGCCAGAGCACGGTATCCGATTGCTTGAGGTCGAACCCGAGCGAGAAATCGAGACCGGTTTTCGTCAGGAAGCCGATGTGCGTGTGTACTGTACCTTTCGGTCGCCCCGTCGTACCTGACGTGTAGATGATCATCAGAGGAGCTTCGGCTTCTAGCACGACAGCCTCGCATCGATCGTCGAGACCGGTCACGAGATCGTCCCAGTAGATGTCGCGCCCCGGCTCAAGTTCGGAAGCGCCGAACCTGCGCACGACGATGACATGGGTAAGCGACGGAATTGACCTGGCCGCTTGGTCGACGGTCTTGATGAGGTCGACCTTCTGACCGCGCCTGAACATTCCATCGACCGCTATCAGCGCCTTCGCCTCCGCGTCGTTCATTCGCGCTGCGATCGCTTCCGGACCGAATCCGGAAAACAGCGGCAAGGCGACTGCCCCGATCCGGGCGGTCGCCATAAAAGCAGCGGCCGCTTCCGGCAATAGCGGCATGTAGATGCCTATGCGGTCGCCCTGCGAGACCCCGAGCTTTCTCAGGCCGTTTGCGAGCCGGCAGGATTCGTCGCGCAATTGACCGTAGGTCCAGCGACGGATTTCTCCGTCTTCACCTTCCCAGACAATCGCGCACTTATCCGGATCCTTGTCATGATCGAGGCAGGTCTCGACAATATTGAGACGTCCGCCGACGCACCATTGCGGCCACGGTTTACCCTTCGACAAATCGAGGATCGTGTGAAAATTGGACTGCCACTGGATGCCGAGGTAGCGGATGACCTCGCCCCAGAACCAGCCCGGATCAGCAGCCGCCTTCGCTTCCAGGGTCTCGTAGTTAGGCAGACCTACCTGCGCCAGAAATCTCGTCCAGTTGGCGTTTTCCTTGAAGTCCGCGCTGGGCCGCCAAGCGAAATCGGCTTGCAGACTGCCCATTATTTGCACTCCATGTCGCAAGCCAGAATCTCGGCGATGTAGGGGCTCATGAAGGCTTTCATTTCCTGATGGACGTCGGAGACCTGATACCTGTCATGGTCCGCCCACGTATCGAATGTGCCGATCACCGCCCAGGTCAGCCCGTTCGAACGGCTAGCGACGTTGGGCCCGTAAAAATACCCACGCACATACGGCAGTTCTGTCCGAACGCGCTGGACGTAGCCTTCGACCTTCCCGTGAAAGTCCGCGTCCACCTCGTCGGACAGGCGCATCATGACCGCATGCACGAACATCGCGCAGTTCC
>JAKAXS010000419.1 GCA_021816505.1 Pseudomonadota bacterium | reverse complement strand
GTAGAAGAGCTTCGTTTCATTTGTCTTCGGGTTCGTAACCTCGACATCGAGATGCAGGGCCGTGCCGGGCTGGTCGCCGTCGTTCATCAGCGTCACGGGAATGCTGATCATCTCGAAGTTCGAATTGTTGTAGGGCGAAGAATAGTAAACGACCGGCGGCACGAAAATCTGCAGGTCGGAGGCCTTGAGCGACGTCTCCCAGAGGCTGTAGGCGGAAAACAGCAGCGCGACGCCCGATATGGCAGCGACCACGATGCCGCCTTCGGACTTCAATCCGCCCTGCACAGCCAAGTCGTTGCTGCCCGAAAAATCCGGTCCCTGCCCCATAACATTCCCCTTACGCCCCAGTTTCGGCCGCAGCAGTGCCCAGCAAAAGCGGCGGACCTGAGGCGGTTGGGACGCCCGCGTCCGACCCGCGGCCTGAGGATTTCTGCAAAAAATCAGGCCTGTACCGCCTGGAACAGCGGACTTTGCTTCAAGCGGGCAAGTTGCGGTCATCGCAAAGGCATATCGACCGCAAATCGAGGGAGATCATCATGTCGCTTATGGAGAAGCTGAGCACCGCCACGCAGGCCGCCGCTCAAGTTGCCCCCAAGCCCCTGCTCGAAGCCCGCGGCATCACCAAGATGCTCGGCACGGGCGCCAACGAATTCCAGGTTCTGAAGGGCGTCGATCTCGACCTGCGCCCCGGCGAACTGACGCTGCTGATGGGCCCCTCCGGCTCCGGCAAGACGACGCTGCTGTCGATCCTCGGCTGCATCCTGACGGCCACCGCCGGAGATCTGACGATCGCCGACGAACAGGCCGTCGGCCGCAATGCCGAAGGCCTGGCAGACCTGCGCCGCCGTCACGTCGGCTTCGTCTTCCAGTCCTACAACCTGTTTCCGACGATGACGGCGCTGGAGAACGTCATGGTCGCCCTCGACGTTCGCAGCGCCAAGGTCGCCGACCCCTATAAGGCCGCCGCCGAAGCGCTGGCAGCCGTGGGCCTCAGCCATCGCGCCAACAACTATCCCTCGAAGCTCTCGGGCGGCGAGAAGCAGCGCGTGGCAATCGCCCGCTCGCTGGCCGGTAACCCGTCGGTGATCCTCGCCGACGAGCCGACAGCCGCCCTCGATAGCGAGAACGGCCGCGCCGTCATGGAGTTGCTTTCCGAGGTCGCGAAAGATCCCACCCGCGCCGTTCTGGCAGTCACCCACGATCACCGCACACTGAGCTTCGCTGATCGGATCATCCGCATAGAGGATGGTCGCATCGTTGCAGACGAACGCCCTGGCGATAAAGTGTCGGACGATCATTCCGCCGACGCTTCAGCCGCTCCCGAGTATACAATTCGCAAGACGGACGCGAGCCGTAGAGATGGAACCAAGCGCTATGCTTAAGTCGAATGGATTGGCCTCCGTAGCGGCCCTGCAGACAGTCGGCGTCAACATTGCCTTCACACACTATCAGGGCTCGTCGAGCCAGGCCGACACCGCTGCGGTGCCTGTCATCAACTGGTTTGCCGCCGCGCCCGGCCGCGTCGAACCCAAGTCCGGTGAAATCCGCATCGGCAGCAGCCTGCTCGGCCGCATTGCCGAAGTGCTGGTGAAAGCCGACGACAAGGTCGAGGAAGGCGATCTGCTGATCCGCCTCGACGACGCGGAAGCCCGCGCCAAGCTTGGCGCAGCCGAGACCCAGGCCGAAGCCTTGCGCGAAGAACGCGAGAAGCAGTTCGTGTCCGGCCGCGAAGACGTGCGCAAGGCCGAGGACGCGATCTATTCAGCGGAACGCGCCGCCACCGGCGCACGCATAGAATTCGATTTCGCCCTGTCGGAGAAGCGCGCAGGCAAGTCCGGCGCCGATCAGCCGCTCGCCGACGCGCGCAAACGCCTGAAGGACGCCAACGCCCGCCTGGAACGCGAACGCCTGGCTTTCGTCAAGGCGCAGTCGAAATCCAACCTTCCCGCACCCAACAGCGCGGAGTCGGCCGTCAGCGCCGCCCGCACCGAAGTGCGGATGGCCGAAGCCCTTCTCGACAAGAGCCGCATCCGTTCGCCGATTTCCGGCACGGTGCTGCAGGTCAATGCCAAGGATGGCGAGGTCGTCTCGCCCAGTCCCGAGCCGCTCATCGTCGTCGGCGACATGTCGCTGGTGCGTGTGAAAGCCGAGGTCGACGAGCACGACGTGGCAAAGATCAAGGTCGGCCAGAAAGCGTTCGTCCGCTCCGTCGGCTTCCCGGGCAAGGAGTTCGAAGGCACCGTGTCGAGCACGGCCTCGTCGCTCGGCAGCGCCAAGATCGGACCGCGCGGACCCCGCCGCGCCAACGATGTCGAAGTCCTCGAAGTCACGATCGACCTCGAAAAGGGTGTGCCGCTGTTGCCGGGCATGCGTGTGGACGCCTTTTTTCGCAAGGACTGAGGCGGCCCGCCCCACACCTTCGATGATGGCATCCGCAAGTATCGATTACCTCTGCGGTTATTTTAACGAGCGGCGCGGCCCGGTGGGCAGCGCCGCTTTTGCGTGATTATTGCGCAACGGCCGGCGAAGAACTGCGAATGTGCCGCAGCCTCAATTGGGATGAAATTATTATAGTGTTTGCAGCGACTTGTTTCAGCCGGAACAGCGGCCCTGCGAAGCTTCCCGCATTCTTTCTCCACCGTGGCGCACCCACTCAGGGTCGACAAAGCAGGAGAAAGTGTGATGCATGGACAAATCATCAAGTTTCGTGACGACCTCGGTTTCGGCGTAATTAGGACCGAAGACGGTTCGCGTTTTCGCTTCAAAGGAAACGAGATCAGAAATCCCAACGGCAAGCTGATCGGCATCGACGCAGACTTCTTGCTGGAGACGGGGCGCGCCAAGGACATCATCCTGATGCATGGCTCGACCTGGAACGCATTCGGTAGCAGCGCCCACGCCGGCGCGTCGCGCTGATACCCGGTGCAGAACGGAGCTGACACAGTGCCAAATTCATCTGTCGACCTGACCGACGTGCCCGTCGTGACGCCTCAGGATCTTGGCGAGGCCGTGCGCGTGCTGGCGTTAGCCGGCATCCCGCTCATCGCCTCGCGCAACATCAGTGAAGAGCGCTTTCGCGCCGTCGAGCAAGCCTTCTGGCAGGGCTTCGAGGGACCGCGTGAATTGAAGACCGCGATCCTGCTGCGCATCCGCGCGTTGAGCGAAGTTTTGGGTGCGCGCCGCCTGAACAAGTTCGTGTCGGACCACAACTCGGGCATGCTCCGCATGACCTTGAAAGTGGCCTCGCGCATGCGGCTCAATACGAAGTGGGGTTTCAATCCCACGAAGTTCATGTTTGCCCTGACGGACGCTCTCGCGCCGTCTCAGATCGTCCCTTCGACAAATCAGCAAATGGCGGCAGCCGCCTGATCAGGGTGTGGCCAACACACCCGGCGGCGCCTTCATCCACGTGATCGGCCGGCTGCCGATCTCCCGCCCCGTACTGTAAAGCTGCTGCATGTAGGTCTGATCGAACGGCTTGGCGCGCGGCGCCTTTGCATTCGTGAACAAGCCGACCACACGCGAAGGCATCCAGGAGGCGCTGTCCCGGATCAAGGAA
>JAKAXS010000418.1:1401-3565 GCA_021816505.1 Pseudomonadota bacterium | reverse complement strand
ATCTCGGGCGGCAACGACATCATGAAGTTCGGCGAGAAGCGCGAGATGCCGAGCCGTGCCTATTGCGGCTGGTTCAACTTCAAGGGCACCGATCAGCAGAAGAAGGTCGGCCTGCTCTCGGGCGGCGAGCGCAACCGCGTGCACCTTGCCAAGATGCTGAAGGAGGGCGGCAACCTGCTGCTGCTCGACGAACCGACGAACGACCTCGACACGGAAACACTGTCGGCGCTGGAGTCGGCGCTTGAAGACTTTCCCGGCTGCGCGGTGGTCATCTCGCATGACCGCTTCTTCCTCGACCGACTTGCCACGCACATTCTTGCCTTCGAGGGCGACAGCCACGTCGAATGGTTCGAGGGCAACTTCGCCGACTACGAAGAAGACAAGAAGCGGCGTCTCGGCGATCAGTCAGTGGAACCGCATCGCATCAAGTACAAGCGGTTCGAGCGGTAACAGTCTGGCGGCGTCTTAAGCCGTCGCCGCCAGAATTGAACTTCTTCCACGTTTGCGCGTTCTTCTTGCACGTACTCTGGCGGCATTCGCCTACGGCGACGCTTCCGAGCGCGCTACTCAGTGTGCAAGCTAAAAGCAAAAATGGAGGAACACTCATGAAACGCGTGCTGATGAGCCTGGTGGCAGCTGCTGCCCTGCCGGCTTTCGCAATGGCGCAGACCGCCCCGAACGACAAGAACCATCCGCCGGAGAAGGCGATGGATTCCGCAACGCCGGAAATGAAGAATCCTGGCGGTACCGAGGGCCTGCATCCGCCGCAGAAGGCAATGGATCAGGCAACGCCGACCGAAAAGAAGTCCGATGCGAATACGGGCGACAGCTCGGGTGAGTCCGGCGCTTCCAAGACGTGGAACGCTGACGACGCAAAGGGTGGCGCCGCCAGCGGCGAGACCAAGGGTACCGACGCGCAGAAGTAAGCGTTCGGCCTGAGATTGAACGACGCCGATGCCGTCAAGGCATCGGCGTTTTTCGTTTGCATGCTCACGATCCCGCGAGCGTTTGAACCCTTCGGCTGCCGGTGGGTTTACTCCATGTGGTTCCTTGGCGCGGTCACGCATTCCGTGCGCGGGAACTCGAATAACAGGAGGAAATTCGCATGAAGCGTTTCGCAATCGGTTTAGCTGCCGCGCTCGCCGTTCCGGCTTTTGCGCTTGCGCAGACCACTGAGAAGCAACCCCAGGGCCCGCAGAACAAGGCGCCTGCGGGTGCCGCCGATCAGGCTGTACCCGAGATGAAGAACCCGGGCGGCACTGAGGGGCTGCACCCACCGCAGAAGGCCATGGATGAGGCAACGGAGTCCGCTCCCGGTAAGACGGATTCATCCACCGGCGCGAGTTCCGGCACAGCCGGTTCGGGCAGCACGAGCGGATCGACTGCAACCGAGCCGAAGCCCGGCAGCAAGTATTGATCGCGTTCGTTGAGCAGCGTGGGGCCCGGGCTTTGCCCGAGCCCCGACGGCTGTTCCTCAATCGACTGCATGGTTCTCGAAGCGACATAAAGGATCGATGATGAAGCGCGTCATTATCTTTGCGGCGGCTGCGATCGCACTGCCGACGTTGGCCCTCGCCAATCCGCCGGAAGAAGCATCGCCGCCGGCGAAGGTGGAAAACGAGATCGACAAGAATTCGGCTCAGAAGCCAGAACTGCCATCGAGCACGAAGAGCGCTCCTGGCGATGCCTCGTCCGGCGCCAGTTCCGGCACGAGCGGAACGGCGACGCAGCCTGCGGCGCCTGCGCCCCCAGCCTCCAGCTCAACGACCGCCGATCAGTAAGGCGCTGCCGGTTACTGCGAGCCGCTTGCACCACGGCCTGCAGACCTCACTCCTTCGTCATGGTCGGGCTTGACCCGACCTCCAGGGCCACGCATTCGGCGTCTCGCCCAGAACTCCTGGATGGCCGCCTCAGGGGCGGCCATGACGTAGGAGGAGCATAGGAGGCAACACGAGCCGGGGCAGCTGACGCAGCACGCTCATCCACCCACGTCATGGTTGGGCCTGACCCGACCATCCAGAGCCACGCGTTCGCAGCTCAGGACGCACGCCGACCCGACCATCCGGGGCTACGCGTTCGGCGTCTCGCCCAGAACTCCTGGATGGCCGCCTCAAGGGCGGCCATGACGTAAGAGGAGAAGGACTGGAAGCAAACGTGAAACGGC
>JAKAXS010000418.1:0-1391 GCA_021816505.1 Pseudomonadota bacterium | reverse complement strand
CATGCAGAACGCTCATCCACCCACGTATGGTCGGGCTTGACCCGACCATCCAGGGCCACTTGCGCGACGCGCATTATGCGGTGAGATCTTGCAGCTACTCAGCTCGATGGTGCGTCGAGCTTGCGCGTCAGGTTTTCGAATTCGCGCCGCAGTTCTTCGTTCTTAAAGATCTGGTCGAACGTCGGGGCTTCCAGCTTTTGGATCGCCTCGAACGACGTGTAGCTGTCGCGCATCAAGTTGCGGAGCTGGAAACTGGCTTCCACCGTCTCGTACGTGTTGTCCGCGATTTTCAAGTCGTGCGTTGCGCGTGAGCGGGCTGTCGCGATCTGTTCGCGCTGCTGTTGCAGATAGCGACGGTAGCCTTTCGCCGCTTCCTCAGCCAGTTTCTGGCTTTCGCGGTTGGCATCGAGTGCGCTTTTTTGATCGGGCCGGTTCTCCGCGCGCATCAAGTCGTTCGTCTTCACCTTGGCCGCTGCGATGTCCTTCAGGATCGCGTCGAGCTTCGGCATGTAGCCCGTGTCGATCTTCTCGATCGACGCATTCTGTGCATGCACCAGCATCGCAAACAGCGCCGCATGCATCGCGAAATATTTGCGCGACGCGTTCATGTTGTCGCCACTGGCCTGCATCAATTTTGCCAGCTGCCCGTCAATCAGCTTTGCGGCGTTGAACGCCGCGACCAGACGAATGAGATCGCCCGACAACACGCTGTCGAGAAGCAGGTCCACCTGCTCAGGGCCAAGCTCCACCCCCGCCTTCTGAAGCGCGGTATGGACTTCCGCCTTGGTGGCCGCGATCTCGTCGCGGTTCTTGGCGATGCGTGCCTCGTGCTCGGCGATCTTGTCCTTGAGGCTGTCGACGGTGTCGTTCAGGACGCCCGGCAGCATCGCGTCTTTCGGCGCGACCAGCTGCTTCTCCTTCAGCCCGACGATCTGATCCTCAAGCTCGCGGATGTTGCGGCGCAGGCCATCGATCTTCTTCTGCAGCTCCACCACCGGCACATCGGTGGCGATGCCGAGAGCCGCGTCCAGCAGGTTGTTGATCTTGCGCTCGCGGTCTTCCTTCGTCTCGGTCCAGATCGGCGTCAGGATGAACTCGTCCTTGCCGGGGAGTTTCTTGGACTCCGAGCGCTGTTCCGCGGTTTCTTTCAGAATGGCGTCGATGGCTGCCATCAGCCGCCGTGCCTGCTCGTAACCGACCTCGCCTTCGCGCGGGTCGGCAGGGGCCGGCACCGGCTTCCCATCCGCGCCAATGGCGGGCGCGGCCTCGGGAGAGGGCGACTCGCCGTTACGCTTCAAGAGGTCGGCGATGCCGTCGCGCTTGGCGGTCTGGGCGTAAGTGGGGTTTGCGATGGCGCACGCGGCAACGGTGGCCGCGAAGCAGAAGGCCAC
>JAKAXS010000018.1 GCA_021816505.1 Pseudomonadota bacterium | reverse complement strand
GCTGCCCTTTGTCGTGGTCGTGACACGATTTCTCTGGCCGCTGGAGTTGCCGCTCGCGGTCAAAGTCGTCACCGCAGCGCTCGTGTTCGTGGCGTCGCAGTACCATCTCTGGAGCAAGATGTCCTCGGGCTCGATCTTCGCGCCGGAGTTTCCACGCACGGTGGTCATTCTTTTCAACTGGGCCTTCGGCGCGATTCTGTTTCTGGCAACACAGCAACTGCTGCTCGATGCCGTTGTTCTGTTCGCAAGGATGGTGCATGGCGGTCGTGTCCATGCCCCTGACGGCGTTCGCTATGCGTTGGCCGCGCTGGCCGCTGTCATGGCTGCGATCGGCGTGCATCGAGCCATACAGGTGCCCTCCGTGAAGGACGTCGCGTTCGCCATCCATGGGCTTCCGCGGCAGTTCGACGGCTACAAGATCCTGCAGTTGACCGACCTTCACATCAGCCGTCTTTTTCCAGCCTTGTGGACGCACGCCATGGTCGAGCGAGCCAACAGCCTCGGCGTGGATCTGATTGCGGTGACGGGAGATCTGATCGACGGAACGCTGGCTATGCGGCGCGAGGATGTGGAGCCCCTGAGGGGACTGAGCGCCGCTGACGGCGTCTACGTGATCCCCGGCAATCATGAGTATTACTTCGGCTACAAAACGTGGATGGAGCACTACACAGCAATGGGAATGCGTGTGCTCGAAAACGAGCACGTCGTCATCGATCGCGGCGGTGAAAAACTGATCCTTGCTGGCATAACCGATGGGTCTGCCCGCGTTGCCGGACATCCTGCTCCAGATCTTCGTCGAGCGATCCGCGGAGCGCCGCAGGATGCACCCATCGTCCTGCTCGACCACCAACCAAAAGAAGCGCGCCACGCGGCAGCCTTGGGCGTGGCGCTTCAACTCTCCGGACACACGCATGGCGGCATGGTCATCGGCCTCGACCGGCTGACCGCGCGCGCCAACGCCGGCTACGTGTCCGGCCGATACGATGTCGACGGGATGATCCTCTACGTGAACAACGGAACCGCGCTGTGGCCCGGATTTGCCTTGCGGCTCGGACGTCCCTCAGAACTGACCCGCATCACGTTGCGCCGGGCGAACGCGGCAGCGCAGTAGCTCTATGCGGAAAAGGCTCCGCGTCGCTTATCGGAAAAACTGCAAAGCTTATGAATTTTTCCGCTTTGCAACTTTGTCGCATCCAAGGAAGTTTTGAAGTTCGCGCGTATGATTTCCACGCCTCTCCAACTCGCTTCAGCACACGTTAGGAGAACGCCAGATGGATCACTCACTCGAACATCGGACGATCGTCATCGTCGAGGGCCGCTCGATCTCTACGTTCAGGCTTCGCAAGGCGCTCGAGCAGGCCGGAGCTGCGGTCTGCACCACCTCCAGACAGGATGCACCAACGGCGTTGCGTCAGGCGAACCCCGACGCCGTCATCATCGATTTTTCACTCGCCGCGGATTGCGACGAGCTGTGCGCCGAGCTGCAGCGTGACACCATCTCGTATCTGTATTGCAGTAGCCCCAATCGCCAGCAGGACGTCGGTACGCAGGTTTTGTCCGCTCAGGACGTGGCCGTCGCGCTGGCCGAGGTCGTCAATCAGCATGAGACGGCTATTCCGGGTCTGCTGAGCTTAGGTCGACAGATCGATCCGGAATTGTACGCCATTTGATCACCCCGGGGCCGTCGCTGCTCAGGCAAACACGCTTGGCAGCGGCAGCTTCGGGGTCGAAAGCCACTCAGGGATCGGCAGCTGCTTCGACCGGAGAAAATCCGGATTGAAGAGCTTTGACGTGTAGCGGGTGCCGTGATCGCACAAGATGGTCACGATCGTTTTTCCCGGCCCCAGTTCCTTGGCCAGCGCGATCGCGCCGGCCACGTTGATCCCGGTTGACGAGCCGACACAAAGCCCTTCCTCGATCAGCAGGCGATGAACGATAGCGACCGCCTGTTCGTCGGTAATCCGGTAACTGAAGTCGGGTGCGAAACTTTCCAGATTTCGCGTTATCCGGCTTTGGCCGATCCCCTCCGTGATCGACGAGCCCTCAGAGCGCAATTCTCCCGCCGTGTAGTAGCTGAAGAGGTTGGCGCCGTAGGGGTCGGCCAGCGCGATCTTTATAGATTTGTCCTTGTCGCGCAGACCGTACGCGACGCCTGCGAGCGTGCCGCCGGTGCCGACCGAGGCGACAAAGCCATCGATCTTGCCGTCGAGTTGGTTCCAGATTTCCGGGGCCGTCACCGCCGCATGGCCATCACGATTGGCGACATTGTCGAACTGGTTGGCCCAGAAAGCGCCGTGCTCGCTGCTCGCCGCCAATTTTTCCGCCAGTCGCTGAGAGCAATGTATGTAGTTGTTCGGGTTGGCGAACGGAACGGCGGGGACTTCGACCAGTTGGGCGCCTAGGAGACGGATGGCGGCCTTCTTCTCCTCCGACTGGGTGTCGGGCATCACGATGACCGTCTTGAGGCCCAGGACATTGCCTACCAGGGAAAGACCGATGCCGGTGTTGCCTGCGGTCCCCTCGACGACCGTGCCGCCCTGCGCGACCGCCCCGCGAGCAAGTGCGTCGCGAATGAGATACAGCGCCGCGCGATCCTTTACCGACTGCCCAGGATTGGCGAACTCTGCCTTGCCAAGAATTGTGCACCCGGTTTCCTCGGACGCCCTCTTGAGGCGTACGAGAGGCGTGTTCCCGATGGCCCCTAAAAGATCCGAGGCAACTTGCATTCCGATTATCCTGCTCACAGCTTCATCTGGGCGTAGCTGTGGTTCGCCGCACTGGCAAACGAAATTGATGCTGAGGGTAATAAGCCTCAGGCATTTTGCTCTTGCCCGTTGTGACACGCGCAACAGGCGCGGATTATCCGGAACGCAAAGTAGTGGAATTGGCTGAGGAGTTCAGGGCGCTTCCCAATTGGCCACACGCTTTCGCGCCATCAGCGCAAGCGTAGCGCATTTGGTCGTTCGTTATTAAAGACGCGACGTCTGCTGAATTGGAAACCGCTTTTAATGCAATTCTATGCAACGATGACCACAGACAAGGAGCGACGATGCTGACTGTGACCACTGAGTTCACGCCATACGCGTCCGCGCTCGGCGGAGCGCTCATCGGCCTGGCCGCTGTGCTTTTGCTCCTGTTCTCGGGGCGCATTGCAGGCGTGTCGGGTGTGCTGCGGCGCCTGCTGTTGCCGACAGCGTCCAGCCGTCCCATCGATGCCGCTGGTTTTGTGGCAGGCTTGGTGGCGGCACCACTTGTGTGGAGCGTGATCACCCCATCTCCCATCGTCCAAACAGTTTCGGCGAACCTTGCATTGCTGATCGTCGCGGGACTGCTGGTTGGATTTGGCGCCGTCTGGGGCGGAGGTTGCACGAGCGGCCACGGCGTTTGCGGGTTATCGCGTCTCTCGCCTCGCTCGCTGACCGCGACCGCCGTGTTCATGACCGTCGCGGTCGCGACCGTCTACGTTGCGCGGCACATTTGGAGTGCCGCCGCATGAGGCCGATCATCAACGTTGTGATCGGCCTGATCTTCGGCATCGGATTGATCGTGTCGGGAATGGCCGATCCGGCCAAAGTGCTCAACTTCTTGGATGTCGCCGGCACCTGGGATCCAAGTCTGGCCCTCGTTATGGCCGCGGCGATCGCTGTTGCAGCCCCGGGGTATGCATTGGTCTTGCGGCGCGCAGCACCCCTGCAGGACACAGTCTTCAGTCGGCCGGCAACCTCACCGGTCGACGGCCGTCTGATCGCAGGCGCCGCAGTTTTTGGGCTGGGTTGGGGCCTGGTTGGATTGTGCCCTGGTCCGGCAATCGTCTCTTTGACGATCGGATCTCCCGGGATCTTCGCGTTCGTCGGCGCCATGCTCGCAGGCATCATCGCGGCCGCCTACCTTCGCAAATCGGCAGCCGTCGATCCAAGCGCAAGCGATAAGCCGTCGCGCTGACGGCTGCTTTAGCTTGGCCTTTTCTCGTAGCTATCGCGCGCCTTCAGCACGCGGCTCATGTTTGCAACGGCCCATTCGATCATCGGCGACAACGCTTCGTTGAGAGATCGGCCTAGCGAGGTCAGTTCATATTCGACCGTCACGGGCACGGTCGGAAAAGCGCGGCGGGTGAGTAGTCCGTCTTGCTCCAGCGCGCGCAACGTTTGCGACAGCATCTTTTGCGATATGCCGTCGATCTCGCGCTTCAACACGCTGAATCGCTTTGGTCCGCCTTCGAGCAGGGACAGGACGAGCACGACCCACTTGTCCGAGATACGGTCGAGAAGCTGACGCGTCGGACACTGCGCAGCATAGGGATTCCACTTCATGTGGCACTCCTAGCTTCTTGGTTACCTTAAGGTACCTATATATCCAAATAGTGCCTTCTATACAATGGAAACCATAGCACATAGATCAAGTCCACCGGCGGCAACACTGGGTTGCACGCATGCAAGGATGATCGAAATGCAGAGGACACCTGCGACGCTGTTTGCCTGGGCTCGTCTTCGCGCTGCGGCGACACCTGAAACATCTGCCGCCGGCTATTCACAATCCAGCGAACTCAGGAGGTAGGCATGTCTGATCCCAAGGCGTTATTGGGTGAGTTTGGCACCAAGATTTTCGAGAAGAAGGATTTTTCGGCGCTCAACGAGCTCATGCGGGAAGACTACATTCAGCACAATCCGCTCGTGGGCCAGGGTCGCAAAGGCTTCCAAGAGTTCTTCGGGGCTTGGTTCAAGGCGTCTCCGGATTTCCGGTTTGACTTGAAGCAGATCGTATCCGAAGGCGACAAAGTTTGGGTCTACGGGACCTACTCTGGAACGCACCGGGGTGACTGGCTAGGCATCCCCGCCACTGGCAAAGCATACAAGTTCGACGCAGTGGACATCTTTCGCGTTCAGGACGGCAAGCTGGCGGAGCATTGGGACGTGCTGGACGTCTACAGCCTGTTCAAGCAATTGGGCACGATCAGCTAAACCGGTGGAGCCGCGCAACCGAATGCGCGGCTCCGTTCCTACAATGGCGCGGAACGCAAACAGCCCGCTGGCGGGCCTAAGTACGATTGGCCTCCGCGCCCACTTGAAGCCCCGTCCAGCGCGCAGCGAACGCCCACAGGTCGGCGGTCATGGCGATGTACTTGTCGAGCGGCATTCCGCCCCCATGCCCAGCGCGTGTCTCGATCCTCACGAGTTGCGGCCGCGCTCCCAGATCCGACGACTGCAGCGCTGCGACATACTTGAAGGTGTGCGCGGGCACAACGCGATCATCCGCATCGGCGGTGGTGGCGAGGATGGCCGGATAGTCGGAGCCGACTTTGATGTTGTGGTAGGGCGAATAGCTCAGGAGGTTGCGGAACTGCGCGGCATCGGCGGTGCTGCCAAACTCTCCGACCCACAAAATGCCGCCGGTGAACTTGTCATAGCGCACCATGTCCAGCACGCCCACGCCCGGCAGCGCCGCATCGAAAAGATCAGGTCGCTGGTTGACGACAGCACCGACCAGCAGTCCGCCGCCGGACTCGCCTTGTACGGCAAGACCGCCTGCCGAGGTGATCCCCTCCGCCTTCAGATACTCGCCGGCGGCGATGAAGTCGTCGAACGCGTTTTGCTTCTGGTCAAGCTTGCCCGCACGATGCCAGGCCGCACCGTACTCCCCGCCACCCCGAATGTTCGCCAGCGCATAGATGCCGCCCTGTTCCACCCAGGCCAGCTGCGCGGGGCTGAACACAGGAATCTGGCTGATGCCGAACCCGCCGTAGCCATAGAGAAGCGTGGGGGCAGGCCCGGGAACGTCCCTGCGACGAACGAGGAACATGGGCACCTCGGTGCCATCCTTCGATCGATAGAAACGTTGCTCCACCGCGAACTGACTGAGGTCGATCGGCACCGAGGGTTGCGCCCACGGCGTCATCGTGTTGGCGGCGACGTCGTAGCGATAGATGGTCGTCGGCACGTCAAAGCTGGTGAAGACAAAGAACGCCTCGTTGTCGGAGGGGTGACCGGACAAGCCACCTGCGGTGCCGATGCCGGGCAACGGCACCCCGCCATCACGCGTGCCATCCAGGTTGAAGCGATGGATCTCCGTTTGGGCGTCGACCAGATAGCAGATCAGCAATTTGCCACCCAGCAACGCCGCGTCATTGAGCACTGCGTTATTCGCAGCCTCGGGGATGATCTCGGTGAGCTCGGGCCGATCCGCCGCAAGATCGAACGAAACGATACGTCGGCGCGGCGCACCATCTGTGGTGATCAGGATCAACCGCGTGCCGTCGGCTCCCAAGAGATGCCACTCGACAGTCACGTCGGCAAAGATGGTGCGCGGCGTCCATCGCGACGCAATCAGGTCGACAACGGTAAGCGCCACCTCGGTGGTTCCGGGTGTCGAATAGATGGAAAGGTAGTCGCTATCCACGGCGCGGCCGCACATGTGGAGCAGGTTCGGACGATCCGGCGTGTCATAGATGAGCTGATCGCTGGACTGTGGCGTCCCTAGCTTGTGAAAATAGACGGCATGGTTGGCGACACTCGCGCTCAAAACATCCTCGGCATTCGGCTTTGGATAACGGGAGTAGAAGAAGCCGGATCCATCGGGTGTCCAAACCAGCGTGGTAAACCGTGCCCATTCGACGAAATCGCCAAGCTCCTTGCCGGTATCGACGTCGAGCACCTTGAGCGTGCGCCAGTCCGTGCCTCCGGTCTGGACGCCGAACGCCAGATAGCGGCCATCGTCGGACGCCGCCCATTCGCCCAGGGCGTCGGCGCTGTCCTCCGACCACATGTTGGGGTCGATCAACACGCGGTTTTCACCCGACGCGTTCTCGCGAACGCACAGGACCGGTTGATTGGCGAGGCCTTCATTGCGCGTGAAGAAATAGCGACCGCCGCGCTTGAGCGGCGGGCTGAGGCGTTCGTGGTCCAGCAACGCACCGATGCGCTTCTTGAACACGTCTCGGCCCGGCAGTGTCGCCAGATACATCTCGGTCAGTGCATTCTGCGCCTTGATCCAGCCCGCGACCTTGGCATCGTTGTGGGCGAGATTTTCGAGCCACCGAAAGGGATCGGCAACGGTCTCGCCGAAATGCGTGTCGACCACATTACTGCGCTCGGTGTGCGGGTAGACGATGTCATCCATGGGTTTCTTCCTGGTTCGTTGCGAGACCTCGGTCGGTCTCATGCTCATGAGGATTGGCGATCGCTATCCGCCTACGTGTCGCCGAACGGATTGGGCTGAACCGCATCACAGAACGGCAAGTTGCTGACCGCCCGGATGGCCCGCGACATGCGCGTGACCACCTCGGCGGTCGTGAACGTTTGACGATGGCGCACGGCCGCCAGGCTCACGGTCTCATCGATGGTCCGCACGGCGGCCATGACGGCGGCGGCGCAAAGTCGGACATCGAAGTCATTGTGCGAGCGATCGAGGCGGTCGCCGATGATGGCCATCAAAGACGCTTCACCGTCGTGATAGGACATCAGCCAGGTCGAGCGGAGATCCGGCTCGTCCGGGAATGCCGCGATGAGCCTGACGATCAGAACCGAGTCGGCAATCTGCTCAGCCGACTGGTTTTTCAGATCGAAGCAATCCGCAAGGTGCTCCTCGAGTGAGACACTGCGCGGCCATTGCCGCAGGTCCTCGGCGAAGCGCTGCCAAGAGCGCGCGAAAAGCGGTGCGAGGCAGCTCTCCTTATTGCGGAAATACCGCCAGAGCGTCCGCTCGGAGATGCCGGCCGCTTTAGCGATTTGCCCCCCGCTGGTCGCCGCGAAGCCCTGGTCCAGGATCAGACGCGCTGCGTGGCGGGAGACCGCGAGTTGGATGGCGTCGATACGATCGTTTGGCTTTTCTGACATTAACTGCCATCATCATGGCAGTTAATGTCATTCGTGTGGCGCAACCAGCCGCCCGGTTACCAGCGGATCTGCTCGATTTCCGAGAAGTTGACGCGGGTGCCGTCGGTATTCTCGAGGTAGCCTGCGGCGTCGGCCGATAGGTTGAACGCTTCCGCCTCGGTGCCGATCACCTGGCCCGAGGTCAGCACCATCGTCCAGTCTCCCGGGAAGCCGCCATCGTACGTGACGTTCACACTATCGCGCAGCGCGATCACGTCGATCCAGCCGCCGCCCGCACCGCCGAACACCGTGTCGACACCGGCGCCGACGTTCATGATGAAAAGGTCGGCGCCCGCGTCGCCGTAAAGCGTGTCATTACCGGCGTAACCCATAAGCTGGTCGTTGCCCGCGCCGCCGGTTAGCACGTTGTCCAAGGCATTGCCGCCCAGCGTGTCGTCGAACGCCGAACCTAGGACGTTCTCGACGCTGCTGTAAACGTCGCCGGCGGCATCGCCGGTGTTCAATTGTCGTCTCGATAAATCAGCAAAGACGCCGGTAGCGGCACCGGCATAGCTCGCCGTATCGCTGCCCGGACCGCCGCTGATCGCATCGCCACCACCGCCGCCTTCGATGATATTGTCTCCGCCGTCACCCTTCAGCACGTCGCCGAAAGACGAACCGATCAGATTTTCGATGCTTTGAAACGTGTCGCCGGCAGCGTGTCCGCCCGTCGACGTGCCACCCAACAGGACGTTCACCGCCGCATTGGAGCCGGCGTAACTCGCCGTGTCGTTTCCGGTGCCTCCGCTGAGAAGATCTGCACCGGCAAGGCCGATGAGGATGTCGTTGCCAGCGCCGCCGAAGAGGTCGCTCTTTCCGGCATCTCCGATAAGAACGTCGTCGCCGTCGCCGCCGTAACGGCTGGCGACTTCATTTGCTTCGACCACGTTCGTCAACGTGATCTGGAAATCTTGCGTCGTAACTCCGGTGGCGTTGCGCGCCGACAGCGTCACGTCGTAGACGTGGTCGCGGCCGACATCCGTTGTCATCTCGAAATTCGGCGTCGATTTGAACCTGATCGCCCCGGTTGCCGCATCGATGTTGAAAAGCGCGGCATCGGCGCCCGAAAGGGAATAAAGCTGCACGGTGCTGCCAGCGCCGTCGCTTACGCTGGGGGTGAAGAACGCGCCTGTCGTGTTCTCGGCGACCGACAGCGCATGGCTTCCAACGAAGACCGGAAGTTGGTCCGCGATTGCCACTGTTACGGTCGACTCGCTGCTCAGTCCACCGGAGTCGGTGACCCTTACTTTGATGTCGTGAAAAGCGGAGGTCTCGAAGTCGAGCTTCGATCCATCGGCAACAGTGATGACGCCTGTTGCCGGATCGATGGCGAAGCGGCCCCCGGCATCGTCCGTCAGGGCATACGTAAAGCTGTCGTTGACGTCGAGATCGACGGCTACCGCTGTGCCCACCACCGTTCCGGTGGCCGCACCTTCCAGTACCGGCGAGAAATCCGACGCCGTGCCCTTGAGGATCTTGAACGTATCGATCACGGCGCCCTCGCCGTCGGACGTCGGATCGGTGCCCGCCACCTCGATATGCGCCTTGCCGTTGGCGTCCGTTTGGAATTCGATCGTGAATGTCTGGAAACCGCGGATCAGATTCGCGGGCGGAATCGTTGACGTCACGCCATTGATCGTAACGGCGATCCCGTTGTCATCGTATTTCGCCGTACCATCCGATCCTCCGCTGGAGGCACGGAGCGTGAAGACGTATGTCGCGTTTGGCTCCAGTCCGCTGAAATCCCGCTGGATCGTTTGATCCATGCCGTCATAGGCAATATCGACGCTGTTGCCGTAGGCTCCGTTGCTGCCAATTCTGACTTGCGATTCTCCCAGCACTTGGAACGTCGTGCCGACCTTGATCGACCACCCGTCAAGCGTCAGTCCTGCCGACACGGCCGCTGTTGGCGCAACGCCGTGCTCGAAATCACTGACGGAGATGACGTTGACGATGGCCCCGCCGTTGAAGGACAGGCTTGGCCCGGTCTCGTTGACGCCGGTGACTGAGATCGCCACGTCCTTCGTCGCGGTGTTGGTGCCGTCGGAGGCGATCACCTTCACGTCGTAAACATTGTCGCCGCCGGCATCGCGTGCATCCTCAGCATCGGGCGAGGATTTGAACGAGACGGCGCCTGTCTGCGCGTCGATGTCGAACAGCGCCGCATCGGCGCCGGACAAGGCATACGTCAGCGTGGTGCCTGCGTCTGGGTCGGTTGCCGCTGCCGTGTACACGGTGCCACTGCTGTTCTCCGCGACCGAAACCGCCGCCCCCGACGTGATTGTCGGTCCTTCGTTCTGGTTCGCGACGGTGATCGCAACGTCCTGCGTTGCAGTGCTGGCACCGTCAGATACGGTGACTTTCACGTCGTAGACGTTGTTGCCGCCGGCATCTCGCGCATCCTCGAAGTCGGCCGGAGCTTTGAACGAGATCGCACCCGTGTTCGCGTCGATGTCGAACAAAGCCGCATCAGTCCCCGACAACGAATAAGTCAGCGCGGTGCTCGCATCCGGACTGGTCGCGATAACGGAGTGGACGGTTCCAGCCGAGTTCTCCGCGACAGACACCGCGCCAGCCGAAGTGATCGTCAACGATGAAGTGACGGGCTCCGCTTCGGGAGTATGGGTACCGCTGGGCGGCTGCACTGCAAGCTGAGCGCTTGATGAACTCGTTTCGTCGACAGGAAGCGCTGACACATTGTCCGGCTGACCGCCGGACCGAGACATCGAACCCGAGCTTGGAACGATCGGCCCGATCGCAAACCCCATGTCCGGAGCATCCACTTCTGGCGCTGCGGCACCGGATCCCAATCTGCGGGCATCCCCCACAGTGCCCGGCTCCAAAGCCTGGATACCGATCGGATCTGCAGCGGCAACGGCGGCTTGCCCGGCAGACTCAGGATTTGTCGCGCCAGATGGTACGCGTCCGCCTTCGGCCCGGGAACTAGCCGGAACGATTGTCGCCGGTGCTGCACCTTCCAAATGATCCGATCGCGATACCGCACCATCGCCTTCAGCGCTGATGGAGGTGGCGTCGTCGGCAGCATCGCCCTTCGGATCCAGCTCATCCGGCAGGATCATCACGTTCGAAAGAACGGTCTCGTGACGCTGGTTGGGATCAGCCGCCAGCCGTGCCTGATTGCCGCGGATGTAGGGCCGCCCGGCCTCTCCTTCTGCCGGATCGCCGACAAGCGAAGATGCTCTGATGCGATCCAGTTCCGGATTCGCAGACTCTGATTTAACAACCATCGTGTATCCGTGCCGTCGTCAACGAGCCGTGTTACCAGCGGATCTGTTCGATTTCCGAGAAGTTGACGCGCGTGCCGTCGGCGTTCTCGATGAAGCCTGCCGCGTCGGCGGACAGGTTGAACGCATCGCCGTCGGTGCCCGTCACCTCGCCCGACGTCAGCACCATCGTCCAATCGCCTGGGAAATCGCCGGAATAGGAGCCGCCCGATGCGTCGCGCAATTCGATCGCGTCGATCCAGCCGCCGCCCGCGCCACCGGTGACCGTATCGACGCCATGACCGGCGCTCATGATGAAGAGATCGGCACCTGCGTCGCCATAAAGCGTGTCGTTGCCGCCACCGCCGCTGAGCGTGTCATTGCCCGCTCCGCCGGAAATGACATTGCTGCCGCTGTCGCCGGACAGCGTGTCGGCGAAGCTGGAGCCGGTGAGATTCTCCATGCTGCTGTAGATGTCACCCGCCGCGTCGCCGGTGTTCGCTGAGCTGTCACTCAGATTTGCGGTCACGCCTGAGGCCGCGCCGGCATAGCTGGCGGTATCATTGCCAAGTCCGCCGTTGAGGGTGTCCGCACCTGCACCGCCCTGCAGAACGTTGTCGGCCGCGTTACCTGTCAGTGTGTCGTTGTGCGACGAGCCGGTGAGGTTCTCGATGCTTTCGAACGTGTCGCCCGTCGCGTGCCCGCCGCTGGCCGCGCCCGTCTGGAGATTGACGTCGACGCCCGCGTTGGAGCCCGCGTAGCTTGCCGTGTCGCTGCCAACACCGCCGCTGAGGCGATCGGCGCCTGCCATCCCGATTAGCGTATCGTTTCCGGCCCCGCCGAAGAGTGCATTGTTACCGGAGTCGCCCGTCAGCGTATCATTGCCTGCCTGTCCGTAACGATTGGGCGCATCGCCAGCCTCCGTCACGTTCGTGACGGTGATCTGGACGTCCTGGGTCGTGGCCGATGTCCGGTTCGATGCCGTCACCTGGACGTCGTAGACGTTGTCACGACCGACATCCTGGGCGTTCTCGTAGTCCGCTGCTTTCTTGAAGGAGATAGCACCCGTATTGGCGTTGATGTTGAAGAGAGCCGCATCCGCGCCCGACAACGTGTAGGTGATTTTGCTACCGACATCCCCATCGGCCGCGCCCGCAGTGTAGACTGTCCCGGTCCTGTTCTCGGCAACCGAAACCACACCGTTTCCGGCAAACACAGGTGGTTTATCTGCAATCGCGACCGTAACGGTCTTCTCGCTGCTGAGCCCACCCGAGTCCGTCACCTTGACTTTGATGTTGTGGGAAGCAGACGCTTCATAGTCGAGCTTCGAACCGTCGGCGACAGTGATCGTTCCCGTCGTCGCGTCGATCGCGAAGCGGCCACCGGCATTGTCCACCAGCGTGAATGTGAATGCCTCGTTAGAATCGGGATCGGCGGCAGATGCTGTTCCGACCACCGTCCCGTTCGCGGCGCCTTCGAGAACCGGAGAGTAACTCGGCGTCGTCCCTTTTATAACGGTAAGGCTGTCGATGAAGGCCGCATGAAGGTCAGCGCTTGCATCCGTGCCGGCCACCTCGATTCGGGCATTGCCGTTCGCGTCAGCTTTGAATTCGAACGTAAATGTCTGATACGCGGTCACAAGGGCTGCGGGCGGTACGGCCGAAGTTTCGCCGTTGATCGTTACGGCTATGCCGTTCTCATCTATTTCCCCTGTACCATCTCTGCCACCGCTCGAAGCGCGCAGCGTGAAAGTGTATGTTTCATTGGGCTGCAGCCCTTCAAAGTCGCGGAAGATCGTTTGATCTGCCCCGCCGAACGCAAGGTCGACAGCGTTTCCATGCCCAGCATTGTTGGTGGTGTACAGATTCTGGCCCACCATCTGGAAGCCAGACTCTGTCTTTTGCGTCCACCCATCGAAAGTCGGTCGAAGGACGTCTTTCCATCCACCGGCTGCTGCACCCGCCTCAAACTCGCTGACCGAAATAACGTCGACAACTGAACCGCCGCTAACGGACAGAAGCGGGCCCTCGTTCAAGTTCGTGACGGAAATCGCCACGTCCTGCGTGGTGGTGTTCGTTCCGTCCGAAGCCGTAACCTTCACGTCATAGACGTTATCGCCACCGGCATCTTTGGCGTTCTCGTAGTCAGGCGTGTTCTTGAACGTTACGGCGCCGGTCTTCGCGTCGATGTTGAATAACGTCGCGTCGGTCCCAGACAGCGAGTACGAAATCGTCGCGCCTGCATCCTGATCGGTCGCCGATGCCGTATAGACGACGCCACTTGAGTTCTCGGCGACGGAAGCCGTCGAGCCCGACGTGATCGACGGACCTTCGTTGCTGTTGGTGACGGCGATCTGCACGTCCTGCGTCGCGGAGTTGGTGCCGTCCGACGCCGTGACCTTCACGTCGTAGATGTTGTCGGCGCCGGCGTCCTTGGCCCGCTCGTAGTCGGCCGGATCCTTGAACGAGACCTGGCCCGTCTGCGCGTCGATGTTGAATAGCGCCGCGTCCGCACCCGATAGCGAATACGTGAGCGTCGTGCCCGCGTCCGGATCGGTTGCCGATGCCGTATAGACGACGCCAGTTGAGTTCTCGGCGACCGACGCCGTCGTGCCCGACGTCATCGACGGGCCTTCGTTGCTTTTGGTGACGGCGATCTGCACGTCCTGCGTCGTGGAGTTGGTGCCGTCCGACGCCGTGACCTTCACGTCGTAGACATTGTCGGCGCCGGCGTCCTTGGCCCGCTCATAGTCGGCCGGGTCCTTGAACGAGACCTGGCCCGTCTGCGCATCGATGTTGAACAGCGCGGCGTCCGCGCCGGACAGCGAGTACGTCAGCGTCGCGCCCGCATCCGGATCGGTTGCCGATGCCGTATAGACCACGCCGGCCGAGTTCTCAGCGACGGAAGCCGTCGAGCCCGACGTGATCGACGGGCCTTCGTTGCTGTCGGTGACGGAGATCCGCACGTCCTGCGTCGCGGAGTTGGTGCCGTCCGACGCTGTGACCTTCACGTCGTAGACGTTGTCGGCTCCGGCGTCCTTGGCCCGCTCGTAGTCGGCCGGGTCCTTGAACGAAACCGCGCCTGTCTCGGCGTTGATGACGAACAGATCGGCGTCCGGTCCCGATAGGGAGTATGTGAGCGCGTCGCCCTCGCGGTCGCTGGCTTTGGCCGTGTAGACGACACCCGTGGCGTTCTCGGCAACCGTCGCCACGCCCTCCGGCGCGATGACGGGAGCGTCATTCGCCGGCGCGGCAACGGCCGGCGCGGGCGGTTCGGTCGTTTGGGTCGCCTCGGCCGCCACGTCCGTTTGAACGGGACGCCAGGAGGGCTGCGCAGTCTCGCGGCTGGCCTCTATTGGGCCACCCGGCTGGGCGCCTGCATCGTTGAACAATTGCGGATTGGTGCTCGAAGGGCCGACCCGAGACGCGGCAAACTCATGCCCGATCGCGGACGACACGGCGCCAGATCCTAAAGTGTGCGCGGCCGCACCAAATGTAGCGGAATCGTGCGCAGACAATGGATCGTCGCCGACAGCCGAACTTGAAGCAGTCTCCTGGGAGTGAGACCGCAGCCCGGCGGTCGCGCCATCGTCGGCAACGCTGCCGGCCAGGCGATGGCCGGGCACGGCATGCACATCGTCATCGCCGCTCAGGATCATGACGTTCGACAAGACCGACTCGCTGCGCTGACTAGCGTCGGCCGCAACCGGGGCGGTCCCGGCGCGGGCGAGATTTCGCCTCAACTCCTCGTCGATGCTTTCGTCGGCAGGTGAAGATGCAATCTGGTCAAGACCATCGGCGCGAAGGCCAGTTTCCAATTCCATTTTGCTCTCCACTCAAACTTACCGAATACGCCCTATATTAATTTTGCACCTTGAACGACGCATGCGGAACAATCCGTTAAAACAGGAATATAAACGCCTCGTATT
>JAKAXS010000417.1 GCA_021816505.1 Pseudomonadota bacterium | reverse complement strand
CCGATCTCGATGGGGGAGACTTCGAGGGGTACACGTGCAAGGCGAAAAGGTGCGCGATGTGGCGGTGGGTCGAGCGTGAGGGGAGCGCGACGACGAGGCTCGGATACTGCGGGCTCGGCGGCAGGCCCTAGATCGAGGCGACGTTCGGCGCGCAATCACATGTGAGGGACGGAGGGGAGCGCGGAGCGTCGCACGGCAACCAGGCGCTGCGAAGCGACAGCGCAGCAGCGCCTTCCACGTCTTGCGGCGGCCGCAGAGCCGCCGCCACGATGGGCCGCCGCTACCAGGCGCCGGCCAGGCCGCCGAGTTCGCACAAGGCGAGTGCGGCGCACTGCTCGGCGTGAAGCGCGCGGCGTTCAGTGCGCCACTGGAAATCAGCGGAAGCGGCGTGCCGCAGCGCACGGCGGCACTGTGCGGCGTCGATGGCGTAGGAGACGAGACGGCGGCGGAAGTATTGGGCGCGCGTGGGTTGCATCATGGGACTCCGAAGCGAGGGCCGAGCGCGCCCCATCGGGGCGCGCTCGCGGTGAGCGGATCAGCCGCGCAGCACGGCGGGCAGCCATCGCTTACCGTCGAGCAGCGAGGCCGCACGCTCGACGGCCTCCCCCTTTTTCGCCTTGGCCAAAGCCAGGGCCTCGTCGGGCATCCCCGCCTCGGCGACGGCCTCGGCGATCATGGACTTGGACACACGCGACAGATAGCCGGGGCCAGTGGGTTGCCACCAGTCGGCCATGTCGAGGCCGACCGTTTCGGCGAGGATGTCGGCGGCGGTGTCCTGGGGCCGTGCTGTCATGGCGTCGATGGTCAGCGACGCGCACAGTGTCAGGAGTTCGAGCAGAGCATCCGTGGGCTGCGTGAGAAGCCAGCGCAGCACGTCCGAGGCGTTCTCGGGAAGCACGGCCTGCCAGCGTTGCACGGCGGCGGCGATGGCGTGCTGTGCGGGGCTGTCGGCGAGGTCGGGGGCGGCGGCGTGCATCGAGCCGTCGCAGCCGTGGGCAGTGATGCCGAGCGCGGACGGCGAGTTCCACGATGCCGAGCCGTCATACAGAAGCGACGTCACCAGCGGGTGAGCCAGAGCGGCCAAGGCGGTGTGCTGCTGCCCGAGCATCACGGCCTGCAACGCGCGGGTGCGGTGAGCGGTCAGGCTGCGGCACAGGGCTTCGGACAGCGCGGGGGCGGATATGGGTTCGGCGGCGGCGTCATCGGTTGCCGTGGCAGAGCGCGCGACACGCGCGGCCTTGGCGGCATCGGTGCGCTTGATCCGGTTGCGCAGGATGCACGGCGATCCGCCGCTGTTGATGTAGACCACGGTCCCGGCCAGAGCGGCAACCTCCGGTGCGACGATGCTGCGCATGTCGCGGATCTCGGCGAGCTTGGCATCGATGTCGCGCGCCTGTTCCTGCAGCGCGTCGATCTGCTTGCTGGCCTCGCCCTCGCCGTCACCCTCGTCGCCTTCGTCGTCGCTGTCATACAGCGCATTGAGTTCCGTATCGATGCGCTCGGCCTCGGCCTCTAGCGCGGCGATCGCGGCGGCCTCGGCCTCGGTGGCTTCGCGCAAACTGGTGGGCGCAGCGCGGAATTGCTCGCTGTCGGCGTAGTCCCAGGACAGCATGAGTTCGACCCAGGCCACGCCCTCGCGCAGCGGCGCGGCGATGGCCTGTAGCTTCTCCACGGCGAGCTTTTGCAGCAGAGGCAGGTCCTGCACGATGCCGCCCTCGCCGTCGCCGCTGAACAGGTCGCGCGCGACCTGTCCGCCAGCAGCGCGGTAAGCGTTCAGCCCGACGAAGTTGACGAGGTACTGCGGGGCGGCCTCGCCCGCGATCGCGCGGCGAATCGAGGCCGCGTGCCGGTTGTAGGGCGGCAGGCTATCCCAGGCCGCTTCCTGCCGTGCGTGGTCGGTGGTCAGGGCCAGGGCGGCAAGTTGATCCAAGGTAATCGTGCCTTGTCGATAGAGGTCGAACAGGCGCGGCGACACGTTCGCCAGGGCGAGGCGACGGCGCACGGTCAGGGCCGACACGCCGAAGCACAGGGCGATTTCGTCCACTGATGCGCCGCTGTTCACCATGTCGGCGAAGGCCACGACGGTATCGGCGGCGCTCATGGCCTCGCGGCCGGAGTTCTCGGCCACGCTCACGGCCAGGGCGCGCGCGGCGGGCACGACGCGGCACGGCACGGTGTCATCGGCGCACAAACGGCCGCGCTGAACGAGCAGCCACAGGGCACGCAGGCGTCGCCCGCCGGCGATGACGCCGTGGGTGAACTCGCCCTTCTTGCTGCGGCCCTTGGTCTTGGTCACGCCGTTGTCGCGGCGCGGGGTGTCGTAGACGATGGCAGTCAGGTTCTGGATCAACCCTTGCGAGGCGATCAGACCGGCCAACTCGGCGATGTCCTGTTCGCTCGGCTGGTCCTTGCGCACGTTGCTCTCGTCCAGGCGCAGCGCGCCGATGCGGACCTGTTCGATGCTTCCCTCGTCCTGGTCTGCGCGAACGGCGATGCCCGGTTCGGCAACGGGCACGCCGGGGGCGTTGATAATCGTTTCCATACTTGTTCCTTTCGATAGTTGTCTGCCGGTCGTAGCCGGGTGCTCATGGTGTTCCAGGGCACATATGAATAATACGTTGAAACGGGGTTCGCGTCAACCCTTTTAATAAGCAATGGCGTGCATTGGTGGCGCGAAAACGCCGCGCGTGTTAATATTATCGCTATTGGTTAACAGCATCCGACATACGACTTGAAAGCGAAAGGGGTTGGTATGAGCCGCAGGATATTTACCTTCGTCGCCGCGCATCCGGTGGATACCGGCGACCACGAAACGCCGCGTGTGCGGGTGTTGAGCTTCATTGCCGAGGGGCCGACGCTGGCCGAGGCATTCGCCAAGATCGCCGAGCATGATGGCGTCGTGGACGCGACGGAAGTGTTCGGCGTCGAGTGTCTGGAACTGGCGGTCGATTTCAGGACCGCGCTCGACCGCCAGGAGCAGCTTGCGCAGTGGGAGTCGTGGGCACGCGCGAACCTGTCGGGCCAGTGGGAGCGGCCCTGGTCGTTGCTCAAGCGCGGCCCGGAATCGTTCGCTGATCGCAACGCGCGAATCTTCGCCCAGCAACACCCACAATTCGCCTGAGCGCCGCCCTACCCTACCGGGCAACGCGGCGCGAGCCCGAAGCGCGCCGCCGTGGGCGGACCCCCTGTCTTGGAAGCCCATGGGTAGAAGGTGGCGCACCACAAGGCCGGTCCCCGAGTAACCGCAGGGGAGGCCGCGCAAGCGGCCAGGCCGTGCACCGTCCGGCCACGCGGCCGGCGCGTTGACCGTCGACGCGCGCAGCTGCACCGCGGAGCGTGCTCGCCGCATCGCGCCGTGTGGACCCCTTCCGACGCGCAGTGCCGCATCGATCTGCAGGAGGTTGGCTCTTGGTGCCGGCCTTGCGCCGGCATCCGCTAGGGCGGCCTGGAAGGCGGGCCGTAGGCCCGTCCCCGAAGGGGATGAGCGAATAGCGAAACCTGGAACGGGCGTCCCGGTGACGCCGCGCAGCGGCGGCAAGCGCCGGGGGCTAGCCGCCCCGCCTGCCCTTCGGGAACAGGTACGACAC
>JAKAXS010000416.1 GCA_021816505.1 Pseudomonadota bacterium | reverse complement strand
CGATCTCGACACCTGCGGCCACACTGCGGGCGACGACCTGCTGCGCCAGATTACCGGTGTGCTGCAGGCCGGTGTCCGCAGCCAGGATGTCCTCGCCCGACTGGGTGGTGACGAATTCGGGGTGCTGCTCCTTGATTGCCCGCTCGAAACCGCGGTCGGTATTGCCGAAGCCCTGTGTGAGTGCATCAAGATGTTTCGCTTCGTCTGGGCCGACAAGACATTCTCCGTCGGTGCCAGCATCGGCGTGGTCGCCGTCGCACCCGACGTCAAGGACGCTGGCGAAATCCTGCGGGCCGCAGATCTTTCCTGTTATGTCGCCAAGGATATGGGGCGCAACCGTGTCCACGTCTACCAGCCGAGCGATTCCGTGCTCGCGCAGCGCCAGAACGACATGCGCATGACGACCCAGATCCAGGAAGCAATAAAAAACGATGATTTCTGTCTGTACAGGCAGTCCCTGCGCTGGCTGACCGATGTGCCTCTTGCGCGTCGCGGCGAGTGCTGGGAGGTGCTTTTGCGTCTCAAGGGTCCAGGAGACGAGCTGATGCTCCCGGAAACATTCCTGCCAACGGCGGAGCGCTATGGACTGGTACCGGCCATCGACCGTTGGGTGATCAAGAATGCTTTCGCAAGCCTTGCCGGCGTCGTCAACGGGGCGCGCGTGCCGGGCATGATCGCCATCAACCTGTCTGGCGCTTCGCTCGTGGATCCGACCCTGCTCGACTACATCTGTATCATGGCCGAGCGGTTTCAGGTGGATTTCCGGATGCTGTGCTTCGAGATAACCGAAACCGTCGCCATAAGCAATTGGCCCATCGCCAGCCGCATGATCGGCGACCTCAAGCGCCTTGGTGCCCTGATCGCGCTCGACGATTTCGGCAGCGGCGTGAGTTCCTTTAGCTACCTGAAGAAACTCCCCGTCGATTTCCTGAAGATCGACGGCAGTTTCGTGCACAACCTGGTCTCCGATCCGCTGGACCGCGCCATGGTCGAGGCCACCAACCGCATCGGCCATTTGCTTGGGATTTACACCATAGCCGAATGGGTAGAGGACGCAGCCACGCTCGTGACCCTGCGCGAAATCGGCGTCGACGGCGCCCAGGGGCATCATATCGGTTTGCCGGAGCCCTTGTCGCGCTGCTGAGGCGGGTTCCCGCCGGTTGGCGAGGGAAGGGCGGAGATGCGGGCAAGCCGGTCATCGGGCATAATGGTTCTTTACGCCTCGGCCGGGCCGAGCGTGGCCAGCAGTGCGTGACGCCCGCCGAGACCGTCCGTGCATAGGAGCACTATGGCCCTCAATCCCTGGCGAGCCCCACGCGTTCCGGTCCTGGTTTTGCGCGGCCTCATCGCCGCGCGGCCATATGGCATCAATATCCGGCGTTACCGCGAGCCCATCCGCCGCGCCTTCGCGCTTGCCAGGCAGCGCAAACTGCTCATGCTTGCGATCGAAAGTCCAGGTGGTTCCCCGGTCGAGTCCGACCTTGTCGCGCGCTACATTCGGGCACAGGCCGATATCCACGGGGTGCGCCTCATCGCCGTCATTGGCGACGTGGGGGCTTCGGGGGGCTACTGGCTCGCATGTTGCGCCGACGAGATCCTCGCCAATCGCATGAGCATCGTCGGCTCCATTGGGGTGATCGGCGGCGGATTCGGCCTGGCTGACTTCATTCACCGCCACGGGATCGAGCGGCGTGTCTATACAGCGGGCGCACATAAGGCGCGCCTCGACCCGTTTCGCGCGGAAGATCCGGATGACGTTCTTTTCACGCAGGGGTTACTGACCGACATCCACGACCAGTTCAAGGATTGGGTTCGCGTCCGCCGCGGACCCCGCCTTGTCGACGAGAAAGCTGCTTTCGATGGCTCTTATATGCTCGGTAGCCGCGCCCTCGAGCTCGGGCTGATCGACGGTGTCGGCAGTATCGACGACTGGATCCGCGAGTGGGCCGGCCCCCGCGCCCGGCCGCATTTCGTAGAGCCTCGCCGCCCCCGCGGCATTGGCCGGCTGTTTGCCCGCAGCGCCACCGAAGCCATTCTCGAAGTTGCCGCAGAACACTGGTCGCATCCGCTGGTTCGCACGCGCCTTTAGCTCCCGGCGCCGCCCGCGATACGGTACACTGCGCGCATGGAATCTACGTTACTCGCGGGTCTCAACGAGGCCCAGCACGCCGCCGTCACCGCTGCGGAAGGGCCCGTGCGGGTGCTTGCTGGCGCAGGCAGCGGCAAAACCCGCGTCCTGACGCATCGGCTCGCATGGCTCGTTGCGCAGGGTCAGTCGCCATTCGCCTTCGTCGCCGTCACCTTCACCAACAAGGCGGCCACAGAGATGCGCGGACGGATCGAGTCGCTGCTGCGTGGCCCCGTCAACGGTTTATGGATCGGTACGTTCCATGGTCTGTCTCATCGTTTCCTGCGGGCGCATTGGCGCGAAGCGCGACTACCCGAAGCGTTCACCATCCTGGATAGTGACGACCAGCAGCGGCTGATCAAGCGGCTCATGCGCGAACAGGGGCTCGACGACAGTCGCTTTCCGCCGCGTCAGGTGCAGGGCTTCATCAACGCCCACAAGGACGCGGGACGCCGGGCGCGTCATGTGGCGGCCGCCGCCGACCCCATGAGCCGCGCGTTCGCGGCTATCTACACCGCCTACGAGGAACTCTGTGTGGCTCAGGGGCTCGTGGATTTCGCCGAGCTGCTGCTGCGCACCCTCGAGGTCATGCGCGACGATGCGGACCTGCGTGCGCATTACCAGAGACGGTTCCGCCACATTCTCGTTGACGAATTCCAGGACACCAATGCGGTTCAGTACCAGTGGCTCAAGGCCTTCGGGGGCGGTGGACACCTGTTTGTCGTGGGCGATGACGACCAGTCGATTTACGGCTGGCGTGGTGCGGAGATCGAGAATATCCTGCGCTTCGAGCGGGATTTTCCGCAGACGCGCACGGTGCGGCTCGAGCAGAACTATCGGTCCACGGGACACATCCTCGCTGCTGCCAACGCCATCATTGCGCACAACGAACAGCGTCTCGGCAAAACGCTGTGGACGGCCGCGGGCGACGGCACGCCGCTTTCTGTGTACGCCGCCTACACAGGTGTCGACGAAGCCAGTTTCGTGGTCGCCCGTATCAAGAAGCTGCTCGACGAGGACGCGCGCCCGGGTGACTGCGCCATCCTGTATCGGTCCAACGCGCAGTCGCGTCTTTTCGAGGAGCTCCTGGTCCGTGCCGGCATTCCCTACCGGGTGTATGGCGGTCTGCGGTTCTTCGAGCGCGCAGAAATCAAGGACGCGCTTGCCTATCTGCGGCTTGTGGCCAATCGCGACGACAACACCGCATTCGAGCGGGTGGTCAACGTCCCTACGCGCGGTATCGGCGCGCGCACGGTCGAAGCCTTGCGGGCGCGGGCCGCCGCCAGCGGTGCCTCACTCTGGCAGGCAGCCCAGGAGCTCTGTGCTGGTGGCGCACTGGCCGGGCGCGCTGCCGGCGCCGTGCGCGGCTTTCTGGCGCTGATCGAGCGGCTCGCCGCCGAATCGGCGGGGCAACCGCTGGACGCGGTGGTTGAGAATCTGGTCCACGCGAGCAACAGATCTG
>JAKAXS010000415.1 GCA_021816505.1 Pseudomonadota bacterium | reverse complement strand
CCCCTCGCGAGCGGGAATAGCTCAGTTGGTAGAGCGCAACCTTGCCAAGGTTGAGGTCGCGAGTTCGAGCCTCGTTTCCCGCTCCATAATTTCTCTTTAGGAATCCGCAGCTTACAGCGATTCCAGTCCTTCAAATCCAACATAGTGGTGCACAATTGGTGCGGAATGTTTTTGTGCACCATCTGCACCACGTGACCGCCTCGCGGCTGTACCTTCGAGCGTGAATTTGCCGCAGTCGACTGGCCTGTGATACGCGCCGCCAAGGCGCTCGAGGCTGCCCGCCGGCAGGCCGCTCGCCAAGGCTCACGCGAAGGCCATCGGTCCGATCTTCAGGGGGGCTCGGGTTGAGTATGCCACGGCTCTCGGGCGTCTCTGCTGGCATGGAAGCGCGGTGAATCGCGTGTCTCTTTGTTGTACGGGCTTTAAGGAAGCCCTACAGGGCCGATCGGGTGGCGGGATCGCCAGAGGGGGACGGGAAAGATCGCGCGAGGGGTGCAGACGCAATCCTGAGCAAAATCGACGTGGGTGTAGAATTCATCCATGGATTCCACGACCGCCGATATCGAAAGCCGCCGCAGAGCCGCCACCCAATCGCTCGACGCGAACCATCGATCGCAATTTGGCCAGTACTTCACGCCGGCACCGGTGGCTCAATTCATGGCGTCGCTGATCAAGCGGCCCCGAGGCGGGAAGCATCTATCGATACTTGACCCGGGCGCTGGCATTGGTTCTCTCTCGGCTGCGCTTCTTTCCCGGTTGAAGGGACGGGGCGACGTCACCGCCTATGAATTCGATCACGCCTTTCAGAGCGGCCTCAAAGAAACGCTAAGCGCGCATCCTGGCAAGCACGTCATATTACAGCGGGACTTCATTGAGGAGGCCGTGCTCGATGTGGCCACCGGGAAGGCCGAAGGCGGGCGTTTTGACGCGGTGATCCTTAATCCGCCTTACAAGAAGATCAACACGGATAGCAAGCACAGGCTACTGCTCCGAAAGCTCGGTCTCGAGACCTCGAACCTTTACACCTGCTTTCTGGCCTGCTCTATCGCCCTGTGTAAGCCAGGTGCTCAGGTCGTGGCAATCATCCCTCGGTCCTGGATGAACGGCTTGTACTTCCTGCCATTTCGGCACTGGCTGCTCCGCCATGCCGCGGTGACCCACATACACCTGTTCGACAGCCGGGACCGAGCATTCAAGGATGACGGAGTGCTACAGGAGAACGTTATCGTCCGGCTGGTGGTCGGTGGTAGCCAGGATTCCGTGGAAGTATCCTCGTCGCGAGACCAGACCTTTGCAGACCTGAAGCGCCAGGCCGTCCCATTCTCAGCGGTAGTGACCCCCGGCGACGAGCAAATGTTCGTGCATGTGCCTTCTCCGGGTACCGCGAGCACGGAGGGTCTGCCGGGCCGGCCTTTGCGGGAAATTGGCCTCGACGTCTGTACCGGTCCCGTGGTTGATTTTCGCCTGCGCGACTATCTGCGTCCAGAGCCCTGCGACGGCAGCGTGCCGTTGCTCTACTCCACCCATTTTAACGGGCACTTCGAGTGGCCGCGGCCGAGCCGTAAGCCGAACGCGATCATGGTCAACGAGAACACACGCGGATGGCTAATGCCGGCAGGCTGCTACGTAGTCTTGCGCCGATTCACGAGCAAAGAAGAAACGCGCCGAGTTGTGGCGTACCTGCTCAATGATAATGCGCTGCCGGGCAGCCTAGTCGGCTTCGAGAATCACCTGAATGTCATCCACCAGGACCGCCACGGGCTCGATCCGAAGGTGGCGCGGGGTATCGCGGCGTATCTCAATTCCCAAGCGGTTGATGATTATTTCAGGACGTTCAGTGGGCACACCCAGGTCAACGCCACTGACTTGCGACGGCTGCGGTACCCGACGATCGCCGAGCTGCGGAAATTGGGGGATCAACTTGAAGAAGAAGGTCGAAGAGGCACTCCGGATTCTGGTCGAAGTCGGAATGCCAAGGGCGCAGCAGAACGAGCGATCCGCTCTGTGTCTCCTCGCAATTTGTGACCTTAAACCGAACGATCGGTGGGAAGACGCGCGCGCTCCGCTAATCGGTATAACGCCGATCATGGAGTTCGCGGCGAAACACTATCTCGAAAAGCCCTATGCGCCGAACACACGGGAGACTGTACGGCGCCAGACCATGCATCAATTTTGCGATGCAGGAATCGCTGTCTACAATCCCGACAAACCGGATCGTCCCGTGAATTCGCCAGCGGCCGTCTATCAGGTCACGCCCGAAATGCGAGCGTTAGTGAAGACCTTCGGTGCTTCCAAGTGGACCGAGGCGCTGCGCCTCTTCCGGCGGCAAAAGCCTTCCCTGGCCGAGCGCTACGCCAGCGAGAGAAAGATGGCCGAGGTGCCACTGACGATCGCGCCTGGGAAGGTAGTAAGTCTCTCCCCGGGCGAGCACAGCGTGCTGATTCAGCAAATATGGGAAGTGTTCGGTGCCCGCTATGCTCCGGGCGGCAAGCTGATCTATGTTGGGGACACCGAGAACAAATGGGGGTACTTCGATGAGCAAGCTTTGGCCACGCTCGGCGTGAAGCCGGACAATCATGGGAAGTTCCCCGACGTGGTCATCCATCTTCCCGGCAAGAACTGGTTGCTGCTATGCGAAAGCGTGACGTCGCACGGTCCGGTCGACGGCAAGCGACACGAGGAGTTGAAGCGATTATTTGCTGGCTGCAAGGCGGGCCTCGTGTTCGTGACCGCGTTCCCCACAAGGGCGGTGATGGCGAAGTACCTGCCTGCAATCGCGTGGGAAACGGAGGTGTGGTGCGCAGAGTCGCCGACGCACATCATTCACTTTAATGGCGAGCGATTCCTCGGGCCATATTGATTGCAGCAGTGGGTAGGGCCATGCTGATGGCGAGCGCTAGAGCAGGGTGACCGGGACGATGTGGTGCCGCAAGCTCTACTAGAATGGGTGACGTGGTCACAGAGAAGATTTGAATGCGTCATATCAGCGGCTTCCCCGTTTGATATGATGCGAAGCGTAAAGTGTGGTGGACGGAAATACTCGCGATGCCCATTGCGCTCACCGTCTTTGGCGTAGCCGCGGACAGGCTGGACCCGACGCTCTCGTACATACTACTCCGAACAGTACGCGGACCGGGAAACTACCCATCCCCAACCTTGCCAGCGGATGTCGCGGTAGACGGTGTTCGCAAAGTGCCCGTACCGGATAGCCCACTTACAATCGTCACGTGGGACAGAGTCATCCCACAGACTGACGAACGCGCGCTACTAACCGAGCTTGATCAGGGCCGGCTGACGCTACCGTCCGAGAGTCCGATCGCTGGTGGCCAATCGATTATCGGGTTGCCGTTCGGGCCATTGATTGTTGAGGAGGAGCATCAAAGGGCATCGATAACCGGCAGTGGCCTCCTATACCGGAAAGGCGTCGCATCAGATACGCCTGCTACAGCATTGAAAGAGGCACTCGACAGAAGCTTGAAGCCCGGCACCATGCCAAAGGTCCTTCGAGCTTTAGTCGGCAGGATCAGTGAGCTATCCGGCATTGATGAAATCTTTAAGCGCCGTCGCCCAATCGGAATCGTCGACTACTTCTACC
>JAKAXS010000414.1 GCA_021816505.1 Pseudomonadota bacterium | reverse complement strand
GGAACTGGCTCTAAGATACAGGTGGAGTCGGCCGCTCCCTGGCCGTGACGGACTCGCGCAAGAATGATCGACACGACTGAGAAAGCGACTTTGACGGAAGCCAAACATCACGGCCCCCACGCTGCCGTGCTGCGCCGCGCCGCGCACGCACCACGGATGGCCGGGAAAGACGGATCGTCCAACAACAACGGCCGCGACGACGAAGGCAAGACGGGCCTCGTCACCAAAACGCGTCCGAAGACCAAGAAGCCGTCGCTGTACAAAGTGCTCCTGCTCAACGACGATTACACGCCGATGGAATTCGTCGTGCATGTGCTGGAGCGCTATTTCGGCAAGGGCCGTGAAGAAGCCACCCGCATCATGCTTCACGTCCACCATAAGGGAGTCGGCATCTGCGGCGTGTTCACTTACGAGATCGCCGAAACAAAGGTGACGCAGGTTATGGATTTTTCGCGCCAGCATGACCATCCTCTTCAGTGCACCATGGAGAAAGAGTAGGACCGATCGTGCCATCGTTCTCGAAGAGCCTAGAGACTGCACTTCACCGCGCGCTGGAGCTCGCCAACGAGCGTAGCCACGAATACGCGACGTTGGAGCATTTGCTGGCCGCGCTGCTGGACGACCGTGATGCGGCCGCCGTCATGCGCGCATGCAATGTCGAAATCGATCAGTTGCGCACGCGCGTGACCGAATATCTCGACACCGAACTCGGCCCCCTCGTCGTGAAGGGGGCGAACGAAGCGCAGCCGACGACCGGCTTCCAGCGCGTCATTCACCGCGCGGTGGTGCACGTGCAGTCGTCCGGCCGCGAAGAAGTGACGGGCGCCAACGTGCTTGTCGCCATCTTCGCCGAGCGCGAGAGCCACGCGGCCTATTTCCTGCAGGAGCAGGAGATGACGCGCTTCGATGCGGTGCAATATATCTCGCACGGGATCGCCAAGCGTCCCGGCATGTCCGAGCCGCGTACGGTGCGCGGTGCCGACGAGGAGACGAGCGACGAGGGCGGCGAGAAGAAGTCCGGCCAGGACGCGCTCAACACCTATTGCGTCAACCTCAACAAGAAGGCCAAGGACGGCAAGATCGACCCGCTGATCGGGCGCGAGCAGGAAGTGCTGCGCACGATCCAGGTTCTCTGCCGCCGCCAGAAGAACAATCCTCTGTTCGTCGGCGATCCGGGCGTTGGCAAGACGGCGATCGCCGAGGGTCTGGCGCGCAAGATCATTCGCGGTGAAGTGCCGGAGGTGCTGAAGGACGCGACGATTTTCTCGCTCGACATGGGCTCGCTGCTGGCGGGAACGCGCTATCGCGGCGATTTCGAAGAGCGCCTGAAGGCCGTTATGAAAGAGATCGAGGCCTATGACGCCGCGACCCTGTTCATCGACGAGATCCACACCGTCATCGGCGCGGGTGCCACGTCGGGCGGTGCGATGGATGCTTCGAACCTGCTGAAGCCCGCCCTGCAATCGGGCGTGCTGCGTTGCATCGGCTCGACCACCTACAAGGAATATCGCCAGCACTTCGAGAAGGATCGCGCCCTGGTGCGCCGGTTCCAGAAGATCGACGTCAAAGAACCGACGATCGACGACTCGATCGCGATCCTGAAGGGCTTGAAGCCGTACTTCGAGGAGTTCCACAAGCTCAAGTATTCCAACGACGCGGTGAAAGCGGCGGTGGAGCTGTCGGCCAAGTACATCCACGACCGCAAGCTGCCCGACAAGGCGATCGACGTGATCGACGAGACGGGCGCGTCGCAGATGCTGGTGCCGGAAGGCAAGCGCAAGAAGAAGATCACCGTGAAGGAGATCGAGGCGACGGTCGCCACGATGGCGCGCATTCCGCCGAAGACCGTCACCAAGTCCGACGCGGACGTGCTGATCAACCTCGAGAAAGACCTGAAGCGCCTGGTGTTCGGCCAGGATCGGGCGATCTCGGCGCTGTCGTCGGCCATCAAGCTGGCGCGTGCCGGCTTGCGCGAACCCGAAAAGCCGATCGGCTCCTATCTGTTCTCTGGCCCCACCGGCGTCGGCAAGACCGAAGTGGCCAAGCAGCTGGCGTCTCTGATGGGCGTAGAGCTGCTGCGCTTCGACATGTCCGAGTACATGGAGAAGCACACGGTTTCGCGCCTGATCGGCGCGCCGCCGGGCTACGTCGGCTTCGACCAGGGTGGCCTGCTGACGGATGGCATCGACCAGCATCCGCACTGCGTGCTGCTGCTCGACGAAATCGAGAAGGCCCATCCGGACCTGTTCAACATCCTTCTGCAGGTGATGGACCACGGCAAGCTGACGGATCACAACGGCAAGGCTGTCGATTTCCGCAACGTGATCCTGATCATGACGACCAACGCGGGCGCCTCCGACATGGCGAAGCCTGCGATGGGCTTCGGCCGTTCCAAGCGCGAAGGCGACGACGAGGAAGCGGTGAACCGGCTGTTCACGCCGGAGTTCCGCAATCGCCTCGATGCCGTCATCCCGTTCTCGGGGCTGCCGCCGGAAGTGATCGAGAAGGTCGTCGAGAAGTTCATCTTCCAGCTTGAAGCACAGCTGGCAGATCGCGGCGTACTGATCGAACTGTCGCCGGAAGCGGCCAAGTGGATCGGCGAAAAGGGCTACGACGAGAAGTTCGGCGCCCGGCCGCTGGCACGCGTGATCCAGGAGCACATCAAGAAGCCCCTGGCTGACGAGCTGTTGTTCGGCAAGCTGGAGAACGGCGGAACCGTCAAGGTTGTCGTCGAAGGCGAAGGCAGCGACCGTAAGCTGTCGCTCGAGCTGATCGCGGCCGACCCGAAGAAGGCGAAGCCGAAGGACAGCGACGACGACGATGATGACGACGATGACGAGCCGCAGGCGGCTCTCGTCGAAGCTGCCCCGCGCAAGGTGCTGTCCGCGCCGAAAGACAAGAAGGACAAGGGAACCGGCCGCGGGTCGGTGCCCAGCACGCGCCGCAAGGACGATTGAGGCCTGCACTTGATTCGATTGACGCCCGCGAGCACGCTCGCGGGCGTTTTCTTTTGGCGTTCACGACCTGTTGGGCATTTGACCCGATGGGCGCCGATTGTCACAGAACTGTATTAAACTGCTGATCAACGATGGCCTGGCATTCGGGAGCCCGCCATGGATCAAGACTTTGAAGCCGCTGCATCCGTCGACGCCAGACAGGCGGTCGCGCATTTCCGGCAGATCCTGTTCTGGCCGGTGCAGCTTGTCGCGGCGCCGGGCGACAAGACGCACGACCATGCGTCGGCGTTCGCGGCGCTTGGCCCCGGCAACCCGTGGGCCGCGGTGGAGGATGAATTCACCGGCGATCCCAAGGACTTTCAGGAGCGGCACTACAACGAGTTCGTGACGTTTCTGCCGCCGGTGCAGCGCTTCCTTTATGGCAAGGGTGGTCCCACGAACGGCGGGACGTGCGGCAGCACGCCGATCAAGGTGATGCGACGCAACGACATCGAGCGCATTCGCGTAGTGTTGACCCCGGGCGAAGCGCCTGTCGAATTGAAGATCGCGCACATCGATCTCTATTTCTTCTTCGACATCGACATCGCGATTCTGGCGCTGGAATTCTTCGCCGACGATCTGCCGCTGCCTACAGATCG
>JAKAXS010000413.1:422-3602 GCA_021816505.1 Pseudomonadota bacterium | reverse complement strand
GCGGTAAGTGGGGATTGGCCAGCACGCACTGCCCGCGACTTCGATTACTTCGCCGAACTGGCGATTTATTGATTTTGCCGGTTAAGTTTAGTTGCTCGATCAGGAAGACATCAGCGTTATGGACGCCAGGACGTTCGACAAGAAGAAACTACCCAGCCGCCACGTGACGGAGGGCGCCGCGCGTGCGCCGCATCGTTCGTACTATTACGCGATGGGGCTGACCGAAGAGCAGATTCATCGCCCGTTCGTGGGCGTCGTGTCGTGCTGGAACGAGGCCGCACCCTGCAATATCGCGCTGATGCGCCAGGCGCAGTCGGCCAAGGCGGGCGTCAATGATGCCGGCGGCACGCCGCGCGAGTTCTGCACCATCACCGTCACCGACGGCATCGCCATGGGTCACCAGGGCATGAAATCGTCGCTCGTTTCGCGCGAAGTGATCGCCGACTCGATCGAACTGACGATGCGCGGCCATAGCTACGACGCGCTGGTCGGCATCGCCGGCTGCGACAAGTCCCTGCCGGGCACGATGATGGCCATGCTGCGCCTCAACGTGCCGAGCGTGTTCATGTACGGCGGCTCGATTCTGCCGGGCCGGTTCAAGGGTCGCGACGTCACCGTGGTCGACGTGTTCGAAGGCGTCGGCATGCATTCGGCCGGCCGTATGGACGAGCGCGAGCTGCACGACCTGGAATGCGTCGCCTGCCCGAGCGCTGGCGCATGCGGCGGTCAGTTCACGGCCAACACGATGGCTTGCGTTTCCGAAGCGATCGGCCTGGCCTTGCCGGGCTCCGCCGGCGCCCCGGCACCCTACGAAAGCCGCGACGAATACGCGACCGCCAGCGGTCGCGCCGTGATGCGGCTGCTCAGCGACGGTATCCGCCCGCGCGACATCTGCACCCGTCAGGCGTTCGAGAACGCGGCGGTCGTCGTAGCTGCCACGGGCGGCTCGACCAACGCTGCGCTGCATCTGCCTGCGATGGCGAATGAAGCCGGTATCGAATTCGATCTGTTTGACGTGGCGGAGATCTTCAAGAAGACGCCGTACATCGCCGACTTGAAGCCCGGCGGAAGGTACATCGCCAAGGACGTGTTCGACATCGGTGGCGTGCCGCAGATCCTGAAGGCGCTGCTCGACGGCGGCGTGCTGCACGGCGATTGCATCACCGTGACCGGCAAGACGCTGGCCGAGAACCTGCGCGACGTGAAATTCAACACGGACCAGAAGGTCATCTATCCGGTCTCGAACCCGATCACGCCGACGGGCGGCGTCGTGGGCCTCAAAGGCTCGCTGGCTCCCGATGGCGCCATCGTGAAGGTTGCTGGCCTGAAGAAGTTGCAGTTCAGCGGTCCCGCTCGCGTGTTCGACTGCGAAGAGGATTGCTTCCAGGCCGTGTCGAACCGCGACTACAAGGACGGCGAGGTTCTCGTCATCCGCTACGAAGGCCCCGTGGGCGGCCCCGGCATGCGCGAGATGCTGTCGACGACGGCAGCGCTCTACGGCCAGGGCGCCGGCGACAGCGTTGCGCTGATCACCGACGGCCGGTTCTCGGGCGCCACGCGCGGGTTCTGCATCGGTCACGTCGGACCGGAGGCTGCGGTCGGCGGTCCGATCGGGCTCATCGTCAACGGCGACATCATCACGATCGATGCCGAAGCCGGCACCATCGAACTCGAAGTCGACGCCAAGGAGCTTGAGAAGCGGCGCGCCAGCTGGAAGGCGCCGAGCAATCCCTATCAGAGTGGTGCGTTGAGGAAATTCGCGGACCAGGTCGGCCCTGCGCGTTACGGCGCGGTGACACATCCTGGCGGAAAGGCTGAGGTTGTTTGCTACGCGGACATCTAAGCCGGCGCTTCTGCTGGCACTCGTGATGATGGCTCCGGGCCTTGCGCTCGGTGCCAGCGTCACGTCGTTCAAGTCTACCGAGGATGCGCTGAAGCAGGGCATGAGCGCGTTCAACGGCGGCTATTACGAGATCGCCATCCCGGCGCTGCAGTACGCGGCGAAGGAGCACGAGTTCCTGGCCGAGTACTATCTGGCGCGTATCTACGGGGACAACTCGGGTTCGCACACGGATCACGCCAAGGCCTACGCGCTGTTCCAATCGATCGCGGACGAGCATGCCGAGATCGATCCCGAGGACGACCCGCGTGCGCCGTACGTCGGCAAGTCGCTGACGGCGCTGGCCAGCTACGTGCGCACGGGGCTGAAGGAGATCGGGCTAAAGCCCGACCCGGATCGCGCCGCGGAATATCTGCACAACGCGTCGGTCAGCTTCGACGACGAGGACGCGCAGTTCGAACTCGCCAAGATGCAGCTGAAGGGCGAGGGCGTGGAGCAGGACATTCCGCGCGCACGTCATTGGCTGGCGCGTCTCAGCCAGAAAGGTCATGCGGGCGCACAAGCGTTCCTCGCCGATCTGTTGTGGCGCGGCATGTATACCGCCAAGGATCAGCCGCGCGCGCTGGCCCTGATCTCCGTGGCCGTCGACAACGCTCCGCCGACCGAGCGGCTGTGGATCGAGGACATCTACCAGAACATCTATTGCGGCGCCGGCGAAGGCATTCGCACGCAGGCGACGGGTATCGTCGGCGAGTGGGGCAATCGCTACGGACGCAAGCCGCAGTATCGCGACCGCAGTGGCCTCGGCATGCTGGTCGCTCAACCCGTGCGCACCTGCCATACCGGCGAACTCGTCGGCCGCATCGAGCAGCACGGCGTGACGGCGAAGGTCGAGCCGCCGGTCGCGGCAAAGCCGGAGATGCGCTTCCTTCAGGGCGGTGCGGCGTCCGCGCCGGCACTCACCGAAGCGCCCGCAGCGCCTGCGCTGCGCGACGTCGGGGCGGGATTCGCACCCGAATAGGTGAGGCGTGAGGCCGCTTAGCCCGCGGCCGCGCCTTGCGGACAGACCGGACAACGATCCTGAGGGCAGGCGTCGATATCGCACAGACGGCAGACCACGTCTGTGTCATGGCCCTCTTCGACGACGCACGGCAGCGCTTTGTCGAGAAACGCCAGCAGCGTGGTGATCTCCTCGGAAGACATTCGCCGCAAGATCGGTTCGGTGATCTCGGCGCGCGCCGCGAGGGTAGTGCGCATTTGAGCTTTGCCCTTGGGCGTCAGCATCAGAACGGCGACACGAGAGTCCAAAGCAGAATTGCGCTCACGGCTCACAAGGCCTT
>JAKAXS010000413.1:0-412 GCA_021816505.1 Pseudomonadota bacterium | reverse complement strand
TAATAAGGCACTCAACTTCAGACGTGTCGACTTGGGGTATCGTAGCGGGGGTCGGCAGCCGATGGCTGTTGCGCAGTCGTTCGATAGAAATTCCAGGTTCGAAGCCGACCTGGATGACGGCAGCGGACGCCATGTCATTGCTCAGGCCTGCGGCCTTGACGGCCGTGCTCACTTTGTCGGTCAGCGCCAGGGCAAACGCGCCCAGGATGTTGGCCGCGCGTTCGCGCTCTTTCTTGGACAAGGGGCTCGCCATAGGTCATCCCAGAAATCTTGCGCGCCAAAGGTATATTGCCTGCCTCCGGCACGCATTCGTTTACTTGCATTCGGCGCCTTTGCGCTGCCCTCGCTTTGCCCAGGTCCATGACCGCAGCAGGCTTTCGAAATCGATAAATATTGAGAGCATCGGTAGATG
>JAKAXS010000412.1 GCA_021816505.1 Pseudomonadota bacterium | reverse complement strand
CGGCTGGGACCTCGCAGCACTCGTCGGCGGCATTCTCGCCCGCTTTGGCGATGTCGCGTTCGGCGCGGTCCGCAGCCTGCTGGGGCTGTAACCTGCTTTAGCGCTCCGGGGTGTGCGCGTTGAGCAAGCCGACGATCGTGCCGCGCAACTCCGCGATGCCCGTCTTCTTTTCCGACGACGTCGCCAGCACCTGCGGAAACGCCGCGGGCTCTTTTTCGAGCGCCTTCAGCGTCGCCTTCGCCAGCGCATCAAGCTCGGTCGGCTTGATCTTGTCAGACTTCGTCAGCACAACCTGATACGTGACGGCCGCCGAATTGAGCATCGCCATGATCTCGCGATCAGGTGCCTTCAACCCGTGACGACTGTCGATCATCAGGAACACCCGCGCCAGCGTCGGCCGGCCGGCGAGATAGGCGCGCAGCAGCTTGTTCCACGCGTCCACGTTGGCCTTCGGCGCCTCGGCGAAGCCATAGCCCGGCATGTCGACCAGATAGAGCAACGCTTCCGACGTGCGAAAGTAGTTCAGCTCCTGCGTGCGCCCCGGCGTATTCGAGGTTCGCGCGAGACCGTGCTGGTTCATCAGCGCATTCAGCAGCGACGACTTGCCGACATTCGAGCGTCCCGCGAAAGCGATCTCCGGCCGGTCGGCCGGCGGCAGCACGTCGAGCTTCGGCGCGCCGAGCACGAAGCGCCAATCCTTGGAGAACAGCACCTCGCCGGCCTGCAGGTCTTCTTCCGAAATTTCGTCCATTGTCATCATCCGCGACCAATGTAGGGCATGGTCGTCGCCATCACCGTCATGAACTGCACGTTGGCCGAAAGCGGCAGTCCCACCATGTACAGCACCGCATCGGCAACGTGCTTCACGTCGATGCGCGGCTCTTCCCGGCGCGAGCCGTCCGCCTGCAAGGAACCCTCCGCGAAAGCATCGGTCAGCTGCGTCGCCGCGTTGCCGATATCGATCTGCGAGACGGCGATGTCATGTGCGCGCAAATCGAGCGACAGAGACTTGGTCAGCCCCGTCATCGCGTGCTTGGTCGCCGTGTAAGGTGCCGAATAGAGCCGCGGCACGTACGCCGCGATCGAGCCATTGTTGATGATGCGCCCGCCCTTCGGCTCCTGCGCCTTCATCAACCGCACGGCCGCCTGCGCACACAGGAACGCGCCGTTGAGGTTGACGTCCACCACCGTCTTCCACTGCGCGAAGCTCATCTCCTCGATGGAAACCGGCGGCGCGGCAGTACCCGCATTGTTGAACAGAACATCGAGCCGGCCGAACGCGGAGGAGACTTCGTCGAACAGAGCCTGCACCGAGCGCGGGTCGCTGACGTCCGTCGGCACCGGCATCATGCGGCCGCCATGCGCGACAGCCGCTTCCGCCGTCGCCTCCAGCTCCGGCAGACGCCGGCCGGCGATGGCGACGTCGTAGCCTTCGCCCTGCAGCGCCAAGGCCACGGCCCGGCCAATGCCGCTGCCGCCCCCCGTGACCACCGCCGATTTCGCACTCGCCGTCATACCTGCCTCTTCAAACGAAAACGGGCGGCCACAGGGACCGCCCGAAACACTATGGCACAGCTCAATGCCGAAACGGAAAGATCAACGCGTCGGCACCGGCTTCTCACCGCGGTAATCGTAAAAGCCGCGGCTCGTCTTGCGGCCCAGCCAGCCGGCCTCGACGTACTTAACGAGCAGCGGGCACGGCCGATACTTCGAATCCGAAAGGCCCTCGTACAGCACCTGCATGACGGCAAGGCACGTATCGAGGCCGATGAAATCGGCCAGCTCCAGCGGTCCCATCGGATGGTGCGCGCCGAGCTTCATCGCCTTGTCGATCGCCTCGACGGTGCCGACGCCTTCGTACAGCGTGTAGACGGCCTCGTTGATCATCGGCAGCAGGATGCGGTTGACGATGAAGGCCGGAAAATCTTCCGAAACGGCGATCTTCTTGCCGAGGCTGTCGACGAAGCTGCGGGCCAGCGTAAAGACCTCGTCTTCGGTCGCGATGCCGCGGATCACTTCCACCAGTTCCATCAGCGGAACGGGGTTCATGAAATGCAGGCCGATGAAATGCTCCGGCCGATCCGTCGTGGAAGCGAGACGCGTGATCGAAATCGATGACGTGTTCGACGCGACGAGCGCGTCCTTCTTCAGCTTCGGGCACAGCTCCTGGAAGATCTTGCGCTTGATCGACTCTTCCTCGGTCGCGGCCTCGATGACGAGATCGCAGTCGCCCAGCGCCGTCATGCCGTCGGCGAACTTGATGCGCTTCAAGGCCGGCTTGACGTCGCCTTCCTTGATGATGCCCTTCGAGGCCTGACGCCCCAGGTTCTTCTCGATCGACGCGAGCGCCTTATCGACCGCTTCCTTCTTCAGGTCGTTGAGAGCCACATCGTAGCCCGCAAGCGCAATCACATGCGCGATGCCGGTGCCCATCTGGCCGGCACCGATAACTCCGACTTTCTTGATGACTGGCACGGGCCGGCCTTGGCTCTTGCCTTTGGCGGCCGTCTTGACAGCTGCATCCATCGTGAGTGTCCCTATCTAGTGACCGTGCGCGCGATCGAACAGCTCGATCACTTGCCGGCTTTGTCCAGTTCCGTCTGCAGCGCCGGAAGCGCCTCGAAAAGATCTGCAACGAGGCCATAGTCAGCCACCTGGAAGATCGGGGCTTCCTCGTCCTTGTTGATGGCGACGATGACTTTGGAATCCTTCATGCCGGCCAGATGCTGGATCTGTCCGGAGATACCCACTGCTACATAAAGCTCAGGCGCCACGATCTTGCCGGTCTGCCCGACCTGCAGATCGTTCGGCACAAAACCGGAGTCGACCGCCGCACGCGATGCACCCATCGCAGCGCCGAGTTTGTCGACGAGCGGTGCCAGATGCGTCTTGAAGTTTTCAGCGGAGCCGAGACCGCGTCCACCCGACACGACGATGCGCGCTGCCGTCAGCTCCGGCCGGTCAGATTTTGTCAGCTCCGCCTTGTCGAAGGCCGAGATGCCCAGTGCGCCGGGCGCCGTCACCGTTTCTACGGCGGCAGAGCCGCCCTCACCCACACCCTCGAACGCCGAGGTACGAACGGTGATAATCTTCTTCTTCTCAGCCGACTGCACCGTTTGGATGGCGTTGCCCGCATAGATCGGCCGCTCGAACGTATCGGCGCCCTTGACGGCCGTGATGTCGGAGATCTGCATCACATCGAGCAAAGCGGCGACGCGCGGCATCACGTTCTTGCCGATGGCGGTCGCCGGCGCGATAGCTACGTCGTAGCCGTCCATCAGTTGGACGACGAGTGCGGAAACTTCCTCGGCCAGCGCGTTGGCAAGATGCGGCGCATCGGCGAGGAGAACCTTAGAAACACCATCGAGCTTGGCGGCTGCGTCGGCGGCCGGCTTGCAACCGCTGCCGGCAACAAGCACGGCGATATCGCCGCCGATCGCCTTGGCTGCGGAAACGGCGCGCGCCGTCGCCGCGTTAAGCTCCGAATTCGAATGCTCTGCCAGTACGAGAATAGCCATCAGAGCACCCCATCCGACTTGAGTTTGGAAACGAGTTCGGCAACGTCGGCGACTTTCACGCCGGCCTTGCGACCCGGGGGCTCGA
>JAKAXS010000411.1 GCA_021816505.1 Pseudomonadota bacterium | reverse complement strand
CCCAGGCGCCGTGCCGTTTGGTCCAGCTGGAATTACACCGGCACGCCACAGCATCTGTGCGTCACTTATTGGATGAACAGATTACAGGGCCTGCCCCACTCGACGCCATTCTTCGTGACGCTAAACCCGGAAACGGTCGATCCGGCGTTGGTTCACACGCGCGTGGAGTACACCCATCCGATCTTCACGCCGGAGGCACTCGCCGCGCAACGCCAGCTGTGGTCGCTGCAGGGCTCGCGCAGAACTTGGTTCTGCGGCGCCTATTTCGGAGCCGGTTTCCACGAAGACGGCCTGCAGTCTGGCCTCGCCGTCGCCGAAGCGCTGGGCGGTGTGGCCCGCCCGTGGCAGGTGTCTGATCCCTCCGGCCGCATCCATGTTGGAGCGGACACGGCGCGACAATCCCAACGCGTCGCCGAGGCCGCGGCATGACGCAACCCGCAGCCTCAACGTCTGCAATCTACACCGGTCACGTGGCCCATCGTCGCTTGCGGCCGCGCACGCACGCGTTCCGCTATCGCGCCTACTGGCTCTTGCTCGACCTCGACGATGTTCCGTCCTTGTCGCAGCGGCTTCGTCTGTTCTCCCACAATCGTTGGAATGTCTTCAGCTTCCACGAAGCCGATCACGGCCACGTTGAAAAATCGAACCTGCGCGAACATCTCGATGCAGAGCTGCGGCAGGCTGGCGTCGAGCTTGGCGGGGGTGCCATCCGTATCCTTTGCATGCCGCGTGTGCTCGGCTTCGTGTTCAATCCGCTGAGCGTTCATTTTTGCTACGATGCCGAGGGTGATCTGAGGGCGCTGGTCTATGAAGTGCACAACACTTTTCATGAACGGCACAGCTATCTGATCGCCATGCCACGGAGCGCGGACCAAGTCTCCCATCCGGCGATCGTAGACCAGGCCTGCGCCAAACGCTTCTACGTTTCCCCTTTCATGACGATGGCGATGAACTATCGCTTCAAGGTGCGGCCACCAGCCGACGACATATCCGTCGTCATCTGCGGGGACGACGCGGACGGTCCGTTGATCGTCGCTTCGCTCGCCGGCACGAAGCGTCCTTTGACGGACGCAATGTTGTTGCGCCAGTTCCTGACGCTGCCTTTAATCACGATAAAGGTCGTCGCCGCCATCCACTGGGAAGCGTTGCGCCTGTGGCTCAAGGGAATCCGTCTCGTCCCGCGTCCGGCGCCGCCCGCGAACGCAGTGACGATCGTCCGGGGGAGGGAGATCAGTGTTGGAGAGTGACGCTGCGGCAGACGCGCTGCAATTGACCCCGCGACCGCGCGGCCTGTCGAGCGTACTCATGCGCCACGTCGCCCGTTGCGATGCAGGACGCCTCACGATCGAAACACCGTCGGGCAAAGTTTGGTCGTGCCGTGGCAGCAACGATGGGCCGGACGCGCGACTGACCATTCACCGCTGGCGCGCATTGGCGCGCCTTCTCGTGGGTGGCGATCTGGGTTTTGCGGAAGCCTACCGCCTGGGCGACTGGACCAGTCCCGATCTCGCAGCATTCTTCGCCTGGGTCACGGCCAACGAGCAGGCGCTTTCGGGAGCGTGGAGCGGAGCAGCGGCGCTGCGTGCCATTGACCGTTTGCGGCACGCGCGGCGCGCGAACACGAAGCGCGGCAGCCGGCGCAACATCGCGGCACACTACGACCTCGGCAACGATTTCTACGCCGCCTGGCTCGATGACGGCATGAACTATTCGTCGGGTCTCTATCTGGCGGCCGGGGAGTCTCTCGAAGACGCTCAGCGCAACAAGCTCGACCGCGTTGTGGAGTATCTGAACCTTCCGCCTGACGCAAAGGTGCTGGACATCGGTTGCGGCTGGGGTGCTTTGGTGGAACGGCTCGCGAAGCGCGCGGGCCGCCATGTCACTGGCGTGACCGTCTCTGCCGAACAACGGCACTACGCCCAGCGTCGGCTGGAGCAGGGCGGGCTATCGGATCGGGCACACCTTCGCTTCCAGGATTACCGCGACCTGGATGGCCAGTTCGACGGCATCGTCTCCATCGAGATGCTCGAAGCGGTGGGTGAGCGCTACTGGCCCGTCTATTTCCAGAAACTGCGAGATTTGCTGAAGCCCGGTGGCCACGCCGTGCTGCAGGTGATCACGATCTCCGACGACCGCTTCGCGAGCTATCGCGCTCGTCCAGATTTCATCCAGCGCTTCATTTTCCCTGGCGGCATGCTGCCGACCAAGACCCACATGCGCGACCAAGCGGCCAAGGCGGGTCTGGCGCTTGTCGCCGAGCAGTACTTCCCGCTCAGCTATGCTGCCACGCTGGCGGAATGGCGCCGGCGGTTCGACGGCGTACGGCAACAACTGGAGCCAATGGGCTACGACGAGAACTTCTGCCGTCTCTGGGAGTACTATCTGGCGTACTGCGAGACAGGTTTCCGCTGCGGTGCGCTCGACGTCGGCTTCTACGTCCTGAAGTGAAAGCGTTCGTCAACCTTCGGTAGCGCGCAAGCGGCTGTCGAGGAAAGTCCGCAACTCGTCGATCTCGGGCTTCGGATCATAGTCCGGAAATATGATCGCGCGCAGGTAGACGCCGTCGAGAAACGTCGCGACGAACGATACCGTCAGGTCCACCTCGATCGATGCGAACGTTTTGTCGGCAACGCCGCGAGCCAATGCGTCGCGCAGCATTTGTCGCGTGTCGCTGTGGAAGCCGGCGATCGCGTCATCCACATTCTGATGGCGGTCGGGTATCGCCGCATAGCCCATCGAAATGCGCAGCAGACGAGCGACAATGGCAAATTCCGCTTCATGGCAGCTCAGCCAATCGCTCACGAATTGGCCGGCGCCGCATGACGCGGGATCGAGCGCGCGGAACCGCTGCCCCGCGTCGTTTGCGGCGATAAGAACGGTTCGGCGGAACAACTCGTCCTTGCTGCCGAAATAGTAGTAGATCAGCGCGGTGTTCAGTCCGGCCGCTGCCGCGATATCCTTCGTGGAGACGGCTGCGAAGCTCATGGACGCAAACAACGGCAACGCCGCATTCGCGATCGCGTCCTGCGCCTCGATCGTAACCGAGCCGGCTTTGGGCCGCCCGACACTATTCGGCGTCCGTTTGCCGGCGGCGGGCTTATGCGGTGCCCGTCTGCTTTTTGAGGTTGCAGGCAAGCGCGGCTTGGCGGTTCTCACGACATCCTCATCGCTTGTCCGTTGAAGAATGTGGCGCAACCTCATAGCGAAGTGCCGGGACAATCCGCAAGCCGATTGTCGAAAATATCGCGTAAAAGTAGAAATCTGCTGTCGAAGAGCTGTTCCTGGCCCGATTGTTTGCACAAGAGCCACCGTAAGCGGCGCGCGCATTTGCACTGCCTCGCTGAGGCCGTGCCGCCACACTCGTGGCAACTAAGTTCGCTCTCCCGGCATGCATATCGCGCTGGTCTCGTGATTGCCGAACTGCCCGTCTATCGTACGGCAGAAGGGGAATCAGATGAAGTTAATCAGACTCTTGGCCGCTGGCCTCACGATCGCTTTGTCTTCCGCCGCGCCGCAAGCGCAAAGCCTCGCTCCGGAATCAGAGGCACCTCAAGGCGCGGCAGCAGATGCCGCAGACAACGAGACAGTCGACCCCGCAGCCCCGCCGGCCGCAACGGTAG
>JAKAXS010000017.1 GCA_021816505.1 Pseudomonadota bacterium | reverse complement strand
GCACAAGGGCAAGCAGCACCTCGGCGTCTTCTCGGGCGTTGGTGGCTGGGCCGGCATCGGCTTGGCAGCTGGTCTTGAAGATCCGGAAGCCGGTCTCGGCGCAGTCGGCGGCTACGCCGGTCTGAAAGAGTACACGGCTCTGGGTGGCGTTCTCACGATCTACACGCTGCCATAAGCTGCGACACTATATCGGGACCGGCGCGGAACTTCCGCGCCGGTCTTTCGTTTGAAAACTAGAAAATTGCTTATATAAAAAGAGCAATGGCCACGGGTAATTCCGCAAGCCAAAAAGATAATGCGAGACATACTCGCCAGCTGCTAGCAAACAGGGGAAACGCGTGAATAGGTTTCTAGACGTCGCCGTCGTCGGGCTCGGCTTCATCATGTCCGTATCAGTCGCTGTAGCCGCCGATGCACCAGCTGCCGCAGATAAGGCCGCGCCGCCCGCGGCAGAGGCGCCTGCTGCGCCTGCCGCCGATTCTGCTCCTGCCGCCGATGCCGCGCCCGCAGCCGGGACCGCTGGCTCCGGAGTGGCCGGGTCCAACAAGCAGGCTGCCGGCGGTGGCCCCTCGAAAATCGATCCTAAGACGCAGCCCGGCAAGAGTTCGGGTCCCGATGCCAAATGGGCAGACACGCGCTGGACGCTCGAAAGCGGTGAGCCGACCTATCGCATCACCGATGATGGCACGATCGATTGGGCAACCTACGAAGGTTTCAAGCGCTATCACTCTGAGTGCCACGTTTGCCACGGTCCCAACGGCCTGGGTTCTACGTTCGCTCCCGCGCTGGCAGATTCGTTGAAGACGATGACGTACGATCAATTCAAGGAAGTCGTATCCAGCGGCCGTCAGGCAGCGGGTGGCGTCATGCCGGCGTTTGCTCCGAACCCCAACGTCATGTGCTACGTCGACGACCTCTACACCTACCTGAAGGCTCGCGCCGACGGCGCCCTGAAGTCCGGCCAGGCCCACGTGAAGAAGCGTGTCGCCAAGACCAAAGAAGCGCAGGAATACGAAAAGTCCTGCATGGAATGAGCCGAGCCGACCACGGCAGCCTCTGGATATGTCAGGAAACAAAGCCGATGCGTAAGTCCATCACGACGTTGATGGCTCTCGTTGCAATGAGCTTGAGCGGAATCGGCGCCGCTCAAGCCGCAGAAGGCAACTTGGCTGATCTCGTCAATCGCAAGGTTCTCCGCGTTTGCTCGGACCCTGCGAACATGCCCTTTTCGAACAATAAGGGCGAAGGCTTCGAGAACAAGATCTCCGAGCTGTTCGCCAAGGACCTCGACGTCAAACTCGAGTATCGCTATCTGCCGCAGTCGATGGGCTTCGTGCGCCAGACGCTCGCGGCAAAGCGTTGCGATTTGATCATCGGTACGGTTCAGGGCGAAGAGCTCGTCCTCAACACCAATCACTACTATCGCTCGACCTATGCGATCGTCTTCAAGCCCGGCACCGGACTGGACGGCGTGGAAACGCTGGCTGATCCCAAGCTGAAGGGCAAGAAGGTCGGCATTCAGATCGGCGCACCGTCCGGCGATCTCGTCGCGCGCGCGGGCCTTATGGACCAGGCCCGTCCCTATAGATTGGTCGTCGATCGCCGTTACGAATCTCCGGCCGAAGAGATGATGACGGATATCCGCAAGGGCGAGATTGACGCCGCGGTGATCTGGGGCCCGATGGCCGGCTACTACGCAACGCGCGGTGGCGACAAGCTTACGGTCGTTCCGCTGCTCAAGGATAAGACTGCCCGCACCGAGTTCCGCATCACCATGGGCGTCCGGCAGTCGGACCATGCTTGGAAGCGCGGTCTCAACCAGATGATCTCCAAGCTGCAGCCCGAGATTGACAAGATCCTGCTCGAGTACGGCGTGCCGATGATCGATGAGCAGGACAAGCTCATCACGGCGCCGCGGACGACGATCATTCCGCCGCCGCCGGAGAAGGACGAGCCTGTCGCGCCGAAGCGGGGCGTGTCGCAGGGCTTCACGGACGGTGCACCGCCGATGGGAATGGATGAGGCGCCTCGCGGCGCGTCCGAGCCCGCAGCCGGTGCAGCAGCACCCGCTCCGGCACCGCCGGCGGCAGCGGCGCCATGAGCCTAGGCGCGCTCGCGCGCTTTGACTGCAAAGCGGGTTGAGCGCGTCATGCCGGTGTCTTCATTGCGCCCGTGGATTGTAGGCGTCATTGGCGGCTTGCTGCTGATCACGTCTGCATCCGCATCCATCGCGGCGAGTGATCATGCGGTCGAAGCGCTGAAGACGCCCCCGGCCCCGGCCGCTCCTCCGCCCGAGCCTCCCGACTATCGCATGGACGATTACCGCAAGCCCGTGCCGCTCACGCTGGCCGGAGCCAAGGTCGTCGACACGCTGGTGGTCGAAAAGCTGCACGAGCAGAAGGCAGCCATCTTCATCGACGTCTTTCCCAAGCCGCCCAAGCCCGTCAATCTTCCGGCCGGCACCCTTTGGATCGACCCCAAGCACGACACGATCGACGGCACGCATTGGGTTCCGAACGTCGGCTACGGTGCCATGCCGCCGGGCGCTGAAGACTATTTCCGCAATGCGTTACGCAAGCTCACGGCCGCGGAGCCGGGCAAGCCGCTGCTGTTCTTCTGCCTTCGTGATTGCTGGATGTCGTGGAACGCGGCCAAGCGCGCGCTCGAATGGGGCTACAAGGACGTCATGTGGTACCGCGACGGGACGGACGGCTGGCAGGACGCCGGCAATGACTTGAGCGCGGTGGCCAGCGAACCGCAGTAAACACTGCGGCCCGCCACCGGTTCGTTCCTCGAAAAACTCAGCTCTTCATTTGCGCGCGGATGGCGCGTGCAACGGCGAAAACGCGCTGCTCGATCAACGTCGGGATCTCGCAGGCGATGGGGATGTTGCCCTGCCGTTCCTGGAACACGCGCGCGAACCAGTCGTACTTCTCACGCGCTGCGTCGAGTTCAGGTGTCGGCACCGTCAGGTCGCTGGGGGCCTTCGATTCCAGATCGGCGATCGCCTCGCCCTGCGTCTCGATCTCCTTGGCGTTGGACCGCTGGCGCTTCTGATAACGCTCGATGCCGTTGACGATGCCGCTGCGTTGCGTGTTGGCGGTATCAAGCACGCCGGAGAACAACAACGTCAGTTTCTGATCGCGCTCGGCCTCCGGAATGCTCTTCGCGTAGTCCTCGACGGCCTTTTCCGCTTCGGCCACGGGCGTGCGGCGGCTCACCACTTTGCTGACCACGTTGTAGAGCGCGTCGTCGTCAGTGTAGCCCTTCAGCCCTTCGATCGAGGGACCGTCCCACACCGCAGCGGAGTCGATCGTGTGAACCTTGACTTGAACGCACGGCCAATCGCTGGAAGACGCGGCGACGGCGGCCGCATCCGCTCCGGCGGCTTCGCTTGCGCCCGGCGCACCGGGAGCGACCGGTGGTGCCGCGGCGGGAGGCGCTGCCGAGCCTGGGTTGGCCGCGCCTTGCGCCAGCGCCGAGGCCGCTGAAATCGCCAATACGGCTGCCGTCGCCAGCAGTCGCATCCGCAGTGAAGAAGGGTTTGCTTGCAACATGATTTACGCTCCTGCGCCTGCGCCGCCACGGCGGCCGATCAGACCTTTGGATGGATTGTAGGCATAGACGGCGGCACCCAGGAAGAAAATGGTGCAGCCGACCACGACGTAGAGATGGGTGAGGTCGATCCCGTTCACGACCGCGAAGCTCCAGCCGTCCGCTGCCGCCTGGGATGCCTGCTCGGCCGGTGGACCGATCTGTCCATACAGGCCAAAGCGGATCAATTCCACGGCATGCGTGAACGGATTGAGCCGGCAGATCTCATACAGCAGGATGCTCGACTCTTTGATCCGCCACAGCGGGTAGAGTGCGGACGACGCGAAGAACATCGGAAAAATCACGAAGTTCATCACGCCCGCGAAGTTCTCCAGCTGCTTGATGACCGACGACATGAACAGCGCCAGCGACCCGAGCATCAACCCCGACAGAATGAGTGCGGGCAGGACGGTCAGGTATCCCGACAAGTGCGGATCGACGACGCCGAACTGCTGCCACGTGGCCGCGATGTTCGTCAAAATCGGATCCTGATTGCTCCACGTCCACGCCTCCCAGAGGCGGGCGATGAAGAGGAACACGTACGCCTGCAGCAACGCCACGAACACGCCGCCCAGCAGTTTGGACAGAAGCAGGAACGAGCGCGGGAACGGGCTGACGAGAAGCGTGCGCATGGCGCCGGTCTCGCGGTCGTAAACCATCGACAGCGACGACTGCATGGCATTGAAGAGCAGGATCATGCCGACGAGCCCCGGCATGACGAACGTCTCGTAGAGCACGTATGTCGTGTAGGGCGGGATGATCGAGACGCCCAGCACCTGACGGAAGCCGGCGGCGAAGATGAAAAGCCAGATCAGCGGACGCACCAGTGCGGAGAAGAAGCGCTCGCGCTGATGCAGAAAGCGCATCACCTCGCGCCAGACGATGCCGAGCAGGCACGTCACATAGCCGCCGAGGCCGAGGCGATTGGGTTCGTCAGCGATCGTGCCGGCGGGGAGCGCAGCGGCTGTCATTGGCTGTCTCCGTTTGCAGTGCCGGTGATCTTGCGGAATCCGGTGCGGATATTGTCGCTGCCGGTGGTGGCGAGAAACTCAGGTACGGTGCCGTTGAACAGCACCTTGCCCTTGTGCAGGACGACGATGACGTCGTTCGGCGCGATCTCGTCGATGAGATGCGTCGCCCACAGCACGCCGAGATCCTGCTCGGCGACGAGCTTGCGCACGATCGACACGACGCTCTCGCGCGAGCCGATGTCGAGGCCGACGGTCGGCTCGTCCAGCAACAGGCAGCCGGGGCGGTGCAGAAGCGAACGCGCAATCTCCACGCGCCGGGCCTGGCCGCCGGAAAGATTGCGCACCTTTTCGTGCTGGCGGTCGGCAAGGCCAACGCGTTCCAGGGCTTCCTGGCAGCGCTGCTTGGCCTCGCGCCGCCCGATGCCGTGCAGGGCCGCGTGATACATCAGGTTCTGCTTCAGCGTCAGATCCTGGTCGAGCGTCCGGCTCTGGAACACCACGCCAAGGCGTTGGAGAGCGGCCGTAGGCCGTCGCCGAACGTCGTGGCCCAGGATGCGGATCACGCCGGATACGTTGTCGTAGAGCCGGGTGATCAACGAGAACAGGGTGGATTTGCCTGCTCCGTTGAGGCCGAGCAGGACGACGAATGCCCCGCGCGGCACGGACAGCGAAACGTTGTCGAGCGCGAGGTAGTCATCGAACCGATGACTGACCCCGCTGACGACCAGCGTCGGCGCTTCCGTTTCTGTTGCTTGCTGCAGCACTGATCCTTCGCTTACTTCACGGTTATTTTTCCGGTGAGGCCTTTGTCCTCAAGCCCCTTGCAGGCCCAGGTGTATTCACCCGGCTTGATGGGCGTGAAGAACAGCTCGGCCTCGCCTTCGCGTTCGAACTCGATTTCGTGGAACGCCGATGCCTTGATCTCGACCTTGTTGACCTCGATCTTTCTGAACCAGACGTGCTGGAAGAAGTCCGGCGCGACGAACGCGCATTCCTTCTTGCCCGTTGCCTTCAGCCAGATGCGATAGCCCTTTCCGGTCGTCAATTCGTACTTGTCTTGAGAGAACTCGTACCCGCCATCGCCGAGGCCGATGACGAGATCCGGCAACTTCTCCAGCCGGCCCGCTAGGAATCCTTCCGCCGCGCCGACCGAGGGAAGCGCGAGCAGCGACGAAGCAGCCGCCAGTGCAAGTGTCGTTTTACGCATTCTTCAATCCTTTGAGCTTGATCGTGCGCCGCCTCCTACAGCGCACACGAGCAGGCTTGCAGCAGGCTCGTTACGGCGCGATCACCACGCCCCACGGATAGCGGCCCGTGGGAATGGATTTGATGACCTTCAGATTGGCGACGTCGACGATCGACACGTCGTTCGAGGTGCCGTTCGTCGTCACCATCAGTTTCTGATCGGGCGTGAAGCCCAGGTTCCAGACGCGCTGGCCGACGAGGAGGTATTTCTCCACGGCGAACGTCTTGGCGTCGACCACCGCGACACGGTTGGCGGGGCCCAATGCCACGAACGCCTTCGAGCCGTCCTGCGTGATGCGCACGCCGACGGGCTGGATGGCATCCTTGCTCACGCCGGGGATCTCGAACGTCACCTTGTGGATGATCTTCTTCGCCGCGGGATCGATGATGGAAACCGTTCCGCCGATCTCCGCGCTGACCCACAGCTGCGTGCCGTCCGTGTTGAACTCGGCCACGCGCGGGCGGGAGTCGACCAGGATGTTCTCGATCGTCTCGTTCGTCTTCGTATCGATGAAGTGCGCCATGTTCGTCGTTTCCGACGTGTTGACGATATACTTGCCGTCCGGGCTGGCGCCCATGCCTTCCGGCTCCACGCCGACGGGAACCTCGGCCAGGACCTTGCCGGTCTCGATGTCGACGACGGTGACGATGTTGTCGTCTTCGTTCGCGATGTAGAGCGGGTTGCCGGACGGATGGAGCACGAACAGCTCAGGATCCGGACCCGACGGCAGGATCTTCACCTTCTCATACGTCTTGGCGTCGTACACCTCGATGCGATTGTCGTCGCTGGTGCAGACGAGCAGCCACTTGTGGTCCTTCGTCAGGATGATGCCGCGCGGGCGCTGCCCGACCTTGATCGTCTTCGTCACCTCCAGCTTTTCCATGTCGATGACGGTGACGGTGTTGTCCTTCTCGTTGGACACGAAAGCCGTCGCGGCCAATGCCGGGCTGGCGGCAGCCAGCAGGGCCGTGCTTGCGAGGGCGAGGACGAAAGATCGTGTTTTCACTTTGCGACGCTCCTTGGTGCGTTGGCGAGTGTGCATGATGTCGGCTGACGCTTGGCCTACTTGTTGTCGAAGGCCTTGCACTTGGTTTCGGGCTTGTCGATGCCGAGGGTGTCCAGCTCCGTCAGCTGATGCAGGAATCCCGGCTGCGGTGACACGGTGACCGGCAGCTTGGCGGTTGCCAGCAATATCGGTTGGCGCAGCTGCCCGTTCCAGGCCCGGAAGGTCAGCTTTTGGCCCTTGAAGGCGGCGAGTTCGAACTCCGGCGCGCGCATGTAGGCGATGAGGTCCTTCACGCTCGACGACTTCTTGCGCGTCGCTGCCTCGCCGACGGCACGCACGGCCGTCCAGACGTTGTAGTCGAGCGGGCGCATCGTCCGCTTGGCCAGGCGCTTGAAGCGGTTCTGGAACTGCGTCGCTCCCCACTGCTCCATCGCCGGGTGCCATGAGGTGGGATACAAACCGGCCGTGCCGACGACCGGTTTTGCGTCCCAGGTGCGATAGGGGAAGTACTCCCCGAACAGCCCGCCTTCGTCCGCTACAACCTGAATGTCATGCTCGGGCGCCTTCTGCGTGAAGCTCGGGATCTGCTGCTGCACTTGCTCGAAGCCGCCGTCGGTGCGCCGTCCGCCGGGCTCGTAGGTGAACTCGCGTTCCTCCACGATGCGTGCGCCGAAGCGCTTGGCCGCGCGCTTCAGCGCCTCGGCGAAAAGCTTGTCTTCCGGCTGTGGCCCGACGATGAGGAACCACTTCGCCCAGCGTTTCCACGCCATATACTGCGCCAACGCGTCGGCCATCATACTGCGGGCGGGCGAGGTGTGCTTGACGTTCACCCGGCAATTCTCTTCACGCAGATCGTCGTCCGGCGCCCCGGCGTTGAACACGACGGCGTCCTTGTCCTTCAGCGCGTCGGCCAGTGCCAGCACGGTCTTCGCCGGCGCATCGACGACGAAGAAGCCCTGGCCCGCGTCGGCACGCTTCACGGCTTCGGCCACGAGGGCGTCCGGCTTGTCGTTCTCAACAACGTCGAGCACGAACTCCTGCTTCATGAAGCGGCCGGTGGTGTTGTTGTCCTGGATCGCGAGCTTGGCGCCGGCGATGCCGTCGTCGGCAGGCGGGATATCGAGCAGCGAGAGTGGCGGCGGACGCTCGTGCAACTCGCGCAGCAGCACGATGCCGATCTTCTCCGCACCCGCAACCGGCTTTGCGGCGGCGCGCTCGCGTTCCGCTGCCTTTTCCTCGTCGGCCTCGGACGGCGCGACGTTCGACGGAGCCGGAGTGGCTGCGCGCTCGGCTTCGCCAGTCGCCGCGGGCGCTGTGGCCGGTGGTTGCTCGGCCTTCGGCTCGGCCGGCGCATCCTGCGCGAGAGCCAACGTTGAGAATGAAAGCAGTGCGGCAACGCCAAACAGCGGCGCAAAACTCATCGGGCGGCGCGGTGCACCGGTACCGAAACCCATGGTCGTCCTCCTGTCACAGCGTGCTTGCTAACGCTGCTTCGCAGTACATCGTTGCGTCCGATGTTACTATGTTACATGCCAAACGTTCCCGGGCGAATTGTCAAGCTTTGTCCGACCCTGCTCGCGGGAATGTTATTGGCTTGTGAGGGTTGTAGCATCGTGTCCGGCTTGCTACTTCCCGTGTCATAGCACACGTTACACACTATCATTCTAGTTGACTTGCAAGAGGTTCCCGGAAGAGGAGCCCAAGCACCGTTTGGAGGAAGGATGATCGTTAAAATCGTGACGGCACTGCTGGGACTCGTCGTTTTGACGGGGCAGGCGAGTGCCGCTCAGAAGGCGGCCGTGCTGCCGTTCGAGATCATCTTCCAAGTCCGCGAGGAAGATTTCTTCGGTGCGCCGCGCGAGGCCACCGACGGCGAAAAGCAGCTGCTTTTGGACGCCGCGAAGCAGCTCCAGGAGTTGATGATCGCCAGCGGACGCTATCAGCCGGTCGAGGTGACCGGCATCGATGCGGATCTCGAAAAGCAATCGCCGCTCTACAAGTGCCAATGCGAGGCCGATCTGGGCAAGAAGCTCGGCGCGGAAGTCGTCGTGACCGGCATTTTCGACAAGGCGTCCGAGAGCCTGACCAACGTCACGGTTCGCGAAACGAACGTCGCCAGCGGCAAGACGCGCTCGATGAAGGCCGTGATGCAAGGCAACACGGACGTCGCCTGGCAGAACGTCATCAAGTGGATCGCCAAGAACCGAATGCTCAAGGCCGAGGCCACCTCGCCATGATCGATCGCCGCCAGCTGTTGCTTGGCACGGCGGCAGCCGTCGCGTTTTCGAAGATTCCATATTTTGGCCCGGCGCAGGCTCAGACCCCGCAAACGATCCGCGTCGCGTCGGTGAAGTTCGGATCGCTGAGCTGGCTTCTTGATACCGTCAAAGCGAACGGCATCGACAAGGCGAACAACATCGCCCTGGAGGTCCGCGAAGTCGCCACCAATCAGGCCGGCCCGATCGCACTGCTCGCCGAAGAGTCCGATATCATCGTCAGCGACTGGACTTGGGCGATGCGGCAACGCGGCATGGGCGTGAAGCTCAAGTTCGCGCCGTTCTCGTCGGCACTGGGCGCGATCATGGTGCCCGCCGGCGGCAAGGTCGAGAAGCTGGCGGATCTCAAAGGCAAGAAGCTCGGCGTCGCCGGGTCGTCCATCGACAAGAGCTGGCTGCTGTTGCGCGGCTATTCGCGCAAGACGCTCGGCAAGGATATCGCCGATCTCGCTACGCCGACCTTCGGAACGGCGCCGCTGCTGTCGGAAGAGCTTCGCAGTGGCCGTCTCGACGGCGTCTTGAATTTCTGGACGTTCGCCGCGCGTCTCTCCAGCGAAGGCTATGTCCAGCTTCTCCGCATGGATACCATTTTGAGCGATCTCGGCATCGAACCGGTGCCGCCGATGGTGGGCTTCATCTGGAAGGAAGAGACCGAGATCGCAAAGAAGGACGCGATTGCGGCCTTCCTCGCCAGCATGCAGGCCGGCAACGAAATCCTGCGCACCACCACCGCTGCGTGGGAACGTTTGCGCCCTCTCATCAAGCCTCAATCGGACGAAGAGTTGAAATCGATTGCTCAATTCTACACGTCTGGCATACCCAAACCGTGGAGCGCGTCAGAAACCGAGGCGGCCCATAAGCTTATGAATATTCTCATCGATGTCGGCGACCAGGAACTCGTAGGAAACGGTACGCAGTTTGATGCAGAGCTCTTCCACCGCACGAGCTAGCCTCGTCAGCGCTTCCGGCGGCAATGCCTGGATCGCGCGACTGGCATGGTCGCTGGGCTCGTTGCTGGCCTTCCTCATCTTTTGGGACGTCGCCGCCAACCTGATCGACCACCGCCATCTGCCGCGCCCGCTTCAGGTGTGGCAGACGTTGCTTGAGCAGATCCGCACCGGAGATCTTCTCTTCCACGTCGGCATGACGCTGGCGCGCGTCTTGGTGTCGTTCGTTTTGGCCATGATCATCGGCGGAGCCATCGGCTTGGCTCTCGGGCGCAGCAAGACCGCCGACAACCTGTTCGACAGTTGGTTGATCTTCTTCCTCAACCTGCCGGCGCTCGTCATCATCATTCTCTGCTACGTCTGGTTCGGCTTGACCGAGACCGCCGCGGTGCTGGCCGTTGCGATCAACAAGATTCCGAACGTGGCGGTCACGGTGCGCGAAGGGGCCCGCTCGCTGTCCCGCGATCTGAACGAGATGGCGCAGATCTATCGCTTCGGCTGGTGGAAGACGCTGCGTCACGTCACGCTGCCGCAACTCGCGCCCTTCTTCGCCGCAGCCGCCCGCTCGGGCCTGTCGCTGGTCTGGAAGATCGTTCTCGTCGTCGAACTGCTCGGCCGTTCGAACGGCGTGGGCTTCCAGCTGCATACCGCATTCCAACTGTTCGACGTGTCGATGATCCTCGCGTACGCGGTCTCGTTCATTTTCGTCGTGCAGATCATCGAAATGGGCGTTCTGCAGCCGATCGAAGCGCGGGTGAACAGATGGCGCCGGTGACAGAGCCGTATCGCGTTCGCATCGAGAGCAAGGTCTATCCGCCCGTCGCCAATCGCGAGGCGCACCTGGTTCTGCGTGATATCGATTTCGCGATCGAGCATCGCTCGTTCGTGGTGATGACCGGCCCTTCGGGCTGCGGGAAGTCGACGCTCCTCAACATCATCGCCGGTCTCGACCGCGAGTTTAAGGGAAGGGTCGACCTGGGCACCGGCGAGCCGACGATCGGCTACATCTTCCAGTCCCCGCGCCTGCTGCCCTGGCGCACGGTGCAGGAAAACATCGAACTTGTGCTGCCGCCGGGCGATGCTCGCGCCGAGCGTATCCCGGAGCTGCTCGCGCGCGTCGGCTTGACGAGCTACGCCTCGGCCTATCCGGAACGGCTGTCGCTCGGCATGCAACGCCGCGTGGCTCTGGCGCGCGGCTTTGTGCTGGAGCCGGACATTCTGTTGATGGACGAGCCGTTCGTGTCCCTCGACGACCCCACCGCGCGGGACCTTCGGCAACTCCTGATAGATCTCTGGCATCGGCGTCCCACGACCGTGCTTTTCGTGACGCACGACCGCAACGAGGCGACGATGCTCGGCACGCGCATCTTGCGTCTCTCCGGGGGCTCTGCAACACTTGTTCAGGATGAGGCCGTTCGCCTCTCGCCCGAGGATCGATCGGACCCCGAGAAGGTTCGCGCTGAGCAAAGACGAATATTCAATGACGCGTGAGATCTGACGGCATGGCGGACGCCCGGCATATCCGCTTCCTTGCGAGTGTGAGGAGCGAGGATGAGGCGCGGCTGGCTCTTGCGGGCGGCGCCGACATCATCGATTGCAAGGAACCGGCTGCGGGTGCGCTGGGCGCGCTGCCGCATCACGTGGTGGCCGATATTCGCCGTGCCCTGCCGGCATATGTCCCGGTGAGCGCCACGGTGGGCGACTTGCCGTGCGAACCGGCGGCTCTGTGCGATGCGGCCCGCGAGATGGCGAACACGCGGGTCGACTACGTGAAGGTCGGAATGTTTCCCGGAGGCGATGCGCGCGCGGCCATTGCTGCGCTGGGCCGCCTGGACCTGCAGGCCAGCCGCCTTGTTGCCGTCCTCTTCGCCGACGATGCACCGAACCTGGCCTTGATCGAGGATCTCGCGGCCGCGCGTTTCGCCGGCGTGCTGCTGGACACGGCCCACAAGGACAGCGGGTCCATTCTTGACCACATGACGCCGCCGCAGCTGGCGCAGTTCGTTGCCGCCGCCCGCGCCCGCGGACTGTTCGCCGGCATTGCGGGTTCCCTGCGGCTGGAGCACGTGGCTTCGCTGCGCGCACTGACACCCGACATCATGGGGTTCCGCGGCGCCTTGTGCGCCGGGAGCCAGCGCAAGGGTGCGCTCGATCTGCTCGCCGTTAAGGCCATTGGGCGCGCGCTCGGCGGAAGTGCCTACACGCAACCGGCGCCCGAGGCACTTGCGTCATGAACCGCGATTTCATCTTCGTGCGCGACTACGTGATCGATTGCCACATCGGCGTCTATGCCGAGGAGCACGGCACGACGCAGAAGGTCAGCCTGACCGTCGACGCGCATCTGTCCCAGGGCATCCGCGCGACGCGCGACGTGATGGAGGAAGTTCCCTCCTACACCGACATCATCGATGCCATCGACGAGATTTCGGGCGCCGGCCACATCGAACTCGTGGAGACGTTCGCGGAGCGCATTTGCGAACGCCTGTTGAAGGACAAACGCTTCTCGTCGGTGCGCGTGCGCATCGAGAAACTGGAGCGCGGCCCGATACGCGGCGTCGAGATCACGCGCGCCCGCGCCGGTGTCTGACACATGGCCGACGAGGCAATTCAGAAAGTCAAAGTCCCGCCACCCCTGGTCGTGAAGATCGGCGGCAGTCTGGCGGAGAACGACCGCGTCGGCGGCACGCTGGACATCATCTCACGCGCCAGCCGCCGGCTCGTTATCGTTCCAGGCGGCGGCGTGTTCGCCGATACCGTGCGTGCCGCCCAGGTCGACTATCAATTTTCCGACGAGGCCGCGCATCGCATGGCGATCCTCGCCATGCACCAGACGGCCGAGCTGCTGATGGATCTGCAGCCGCGCCTGATGGGTGCCGACAGCGTCGCTTCGATGCGCGCGATCTGGCGCAAAGGGCAGTTGCCGGTCTGGCTGCCGCACAAGATGTGCGAGGGCGACAACGAGATCCCGGCTGACTGGTCGGTCACGTCGGACGGCCTCGCCGCGCGCCTCGCAGAGCGCATGCGCAGCCCGTGCGTCGTGCTCGTCAAATCGGTGAACGTCGACAAGAAGGCGACGGCCTTCGATCTGGCCCGCGACGGTGTGGTCGATCCCATCTTTGCTGCCATCGCCACCCGTGCGAAGCTCGACTGGGTTGTCATCGGTCCCGGTGAGGAAGTCATCCTGGCGCAAATGCTCGGGTCGGCGCGGGCAGGTGGCAATGGCAATACCCTGCCTCGTCGAAGCAAGGCACGGACGCGCTAAATTTCAGATGGGCCTTCAACGGAGCCGCGCATGCCACGCATCGTGGAAACTATCGTCACGACGACGGATGCTGCCGGGCATCCCCACATTGCACCGTTGGGTCTGATCGAGGGCGAGGGAGGAGGCTGGATCGTTGCGCCGTTCCGGCCGTCGCGGACGCTCGATAACCTGATGGCCGTACCGTTCGCGGTGGCAAGCCATACGGACGATGTTCGCGTCTTTGCAGGTAGCATCACCGGCAGGCGCGACTGGCCGCTGATCGCGGCCGACAAGGTCAAAGGCGTCCGCCTGGCGGAAGCGTTGAGCCATTCGGAACTGAAGGTGCAGCGGCTCGACGACGACGAGAAGCGCCCGCGCTTTCATTGCGCGATCGTGCATCAGGCCACGCACGCGCCTTTCGAAGGCTTCAACCGCGCTCAGGCGGCGGTGCTCGAATGCGCTGTTCTGGTGACGCGCCTCGATATGCTGCCCGCCGAGAAGGTCGAGGCGGAACTGAAGTATCTGGAAATTGCCATCGGCAAGACCGCCGGGGAGCGGGAACTTGTGGCCTGGGCCTGGCTGATGGAGCGCATTTCCGCGTGGCGCGCCGAGCGGGCGGCCGGGTAATCGCGCGACCAGCTGCGACGATCTTTACCAGACCGAGCGCCAGCGCGGTTGGGCGGGTTGGTGGTCGTTACACACCGTGTATGATAAGCCCCGATCGGGAAACATATCGCACGGAGGTGTCATGGCGGCGGAAGGAGCGGGAAGCGACCTGGGGCATGTGGTCGCTTTGCTGGCAGCAGCCGTCATCGCCGTGCCGGTGTTCAAGCGACTGGGGCTTGGCGCGGTGCTGGGCTATCTCGCGGCCGGCGTCGCGATAGGGCCGTTCGGCCTGCGACTGTTCACCGACGGCCAATCCATTCTGCACGTCGCCGAACTGGGCGTGGTGATGCTGCTGTTCATCATCGGCCTGGAGATGATGCCGTCGCGCCTGTGGGGCCTGCGCAAGCAGATCTTCGGGCTGGGTCTTGCCCAGGTCGGCGGCGCCGGCGCGTTGCTGACGGCCGCGGGTATCTATTACGGCTTCACGCCGGCCGTTGCGTTCGTCGCAGCCATGGGTTTCGTTATGACGTCGACGGCCGTCGTGCTGCGTGTCATCGAGGAGCGCGGGGAAACCTCCACGCCGGCCGGGCAGAAGATCGTGTCGGTGCTGCTCTTCGAAGATCTGGCGATCGTGCCGCTGTTGGCGATCGTGGCGTTTCTCAGTCCCGAACTTCAAACTGCCAGCGGCTTTGCCTGGCAGCCCGTCGCGCTGGCGATCGGGTCGGTCGTCGCCCTGGTGATCGCCGGCCGCTATCTGCTCAATCCGCTCTTCCGCGTGCTGGCCGATGTGCGGGCGCGCGAGATCATGACCGCGGCAGCGCTGCTCGTCGTCCTAGGGTCCGCCCTGCTGATGCAAGTCGGCGGACTGTCTTCGGCCATGGGTGCGTTTCTGGCCGGCGTCCTGCTTTCGGAATCGAGTTTCCGGCATCAGCTGGAAGCCGATGTCGAGCCGTTCCGTGGCTTGCTGCTCGGTCTGTTCTTCCTCAGCGTCGGCATGACGCTCGACTTCAATCTCATGGCCAGCGAGTGGCGCACGGTGCTCGCCAGCGTCGTGGTCTACATGACCTTGAAGGCAATCGCCATCTGGCTGGTCGCCATCGCATTCCGCGCCAGCCCTGCGGAGGCGACGCATCGTGCCGCGCTGATGGCGCAAGGCGGTGAGTTCGCATTCGTGCTGTTCTCGGCGGCCGTAACCGCCGGTGTGCTCGACGGCCCGACCAACGCGGCGATGTCGGCAACAGTGATCATTTCGATGGCGCTGACGCCGCTGCTCGTCATGGGCCTGCGCTTCCTGCCCGCAACGCGGACGTCGATGGAAGGCATCGACGAGGCG
>JAKAXS010000410.1 GCA_021816505.1 Pseudomonadota bacterium | reverse complement strand
AGCTCGCGCTGCTTGCGCGTCAGGTTCTTCGGCGTCTCGACGTCGACCTGGATGTACATGTCGCCGGTCAGCTTCGACCGCAGCACGGGCACGCCCTTGCCCTTCAGCCGGAACTGCTTGCCGCTCTCCGAACCCTCGGGAATCTTCACGCGGGTCATCTCGCCTTCGACGGTCGGCACTTCGATCTGGCCGCCGAGGGCCGCCGTCGTCATCGAGATCGGCACCTTGCAGAAGATGTCGGCGCCGTCGCGCTGGAAGAAGTCGTGCGGCTTGATGGACAGGAAGATGTAAAGGTCGCCCGTCGGGCCGCCGCGCATGCCGGCTTCGCCTTCGTTGGCGAGGCGGATGCGGGTGCCGTCTTCCACGCCTGCCGGAATGTTCACGGACAGCGTCCGTTCTTTCGTAACGCGGCCGGTCCCGGAACAGGAGCCGCACGGATCTTCGATCACTTCGCCGCGGCCGTGGCACGCGGGGCAGGTGCGCTCGATGGTGAAGAAGCCCTGCGACGCGCGCACTTTGCCGTGACCGGCGCAGGTGGGGCACGTCTTGGGCTTGGTGCCCGACTTGGCGCCGCTGCCGGAACACGTCTCGCAGGATACGGACGTGGGAACACGGATCTGCGCCGTCTTGCCCGAGAACGCCTCGGCAAGCGTGATTTCCATGTTGTAGCGAAGGTCGGCGCCGCGCTCGCGTCCGCCGCTGGAGCGGCCCCGCCGGCCGCCCATGAATTCGCCGAACAGATCGTCGAAGATGTCCGACATCGAGGACGCAAAGTCGGGCCCGAAACCGTGGGCGCCCTGGCCACCGCGCCCGCCTTCGAAAGCGGCGTGGCCGAAGCGGTCATAGGCGGCGCGCTTTTGCGGATCCTTCAACGCCTCGTAGGCTTCGTTGAGTTCCTTGAACTTCTGCTCCGAAGCCTTGTCGCCGGGATTGCGGTCGGGATGATGCTCCTTGGCGAGATTGCGGAAGGCGGACTTGAGGTCCTGCTCGCTCGCACCCCGCTCGACACCGAGGACTTCGTAATAATCGCGCTTTGCCATCAAATGGTCGTCCGCTGCCACTGGACCGCGATCTCTTTTGCGGGAGTTACATGAAAATCGCCCCCGCCGCCTCGGCCGGACCCGATACTAGCGGGTTCGGCCGGCGGCGACAGGGGCTGCTGTTAGGTGGGAAGTGCCGACCGGTACATCAGGCCGACTTCTTCTTGTCGTCCTTCACTTCTTCGAAGTCGGCGTCGACGACGTTGTCGTCGGCAGCCGCCTTCGGTTCATCGTCGCCTGCATCAGCGGGTGCACCGCCGCTCGGCTGGGCGGAGTAAATCGCCTCGCCGATCTTCATCGCGGCCTGAGCCAATGCGTTGGTTGCAGACTTGATGCGTTCCACGTCCTCGGAAGCGACGGCTTCCTTGGCCGACTGAATAGCTGCTTCGACATCGCCCTTCACAGCGGCGACCGCCGTGTTGGACTCGTTCTCGGTCAGCTGCTTCTCGGTCGTGTGGATCAGCGCTTCGGCCTGGTTCTTGGCTTCGACGCTTTCGCGCTTGGTCTTGTCTTCCGCGGCGTGTGCCTCGGCGTCCTTCACCATCCGCTCGATGTCGGCATCGGAGAGACCGCCGGACGCCTGGATGCGCACCGACTGCTCCTTGCTCGTCATCTTGTCCTTGGCCGACACGTGCACGATGCCGTTGGCGTCGATGTCGAAGGTCACTTCGATCTGCGGCACGCCACGCGGCGCCGGCGGGATGCCGACGAGGTCGAACTGGCCGAGCAGCTTGTTGTCGGCCGCCATTTCGCGCTCGCCCTGGCTGACGCGAATGGTGACGGCGTTCTGGCTGTCTTCAGCGGTCGAGAACGTCTGGCTCTTCTTCGTCGGGATCGTGGTGTTGCGTTCGATGAGGCGCGTGAACACGCCGCCGAGCGTCTCGATGCCCAGCGAAAGCGGCGTCACGTCAAGCAGCAGAACGTCCTTGACCTCGCCCTTCAGCACGCCGGCCTGAATGGCGGCGCCGACGGCGACGACTTCGTCAGGGTTGACGCCCTTGTGCGGCTCCTTGCCGAACAGCTCCTTCACGACCTGCTGAACCTTGGGCATGCGCGTCATGCCGCCGACGAGAACGACTTCGTCGATCTCGGCAGCCTTGAGGCCAGCGTCCTTGATGGCGCTGAGGCACGGGCCCTTGGTCCGGTTGATCAGATCTTCCACCAGGCTTTCCAGCTTGGCGCGCGTCAGCTTCATCGTCAGATGCTTCGGACCGGTCTGATCGGCCGTGATGAACGGCAGGTTGATCTCGGTCTGCTGCGAGGACGACAGTTCGATCTTCGCCTTCTCGGCTGCTTCCTTCAAACGCTGAAGGGCGAGCTTGTCGCTGCGCAGGTCGATGCCGTTCGACTTCTTGAATTCGTCCGCCAGATAGCTGACGAGCTTCATGTCGAAGTCTTCACCGCCGAGGAACGTGTCGCCGTTCGTCGACTTCACTTCGAAGACGCCGTCGCCGATTTCCAGGACCGAAATGTCGAAGGTGCCGCCGCCGAGGTCGTAGACCGCGATCGTCTTGGCTTCCTTCTTCTTGTCGAGACCGTAGGCGAGCGCTGCCGCCGTCGGTTCGTTGATGATGCGCAGCACTTCCAGGCCGGCGATCTTGCCGGCGTCCTTGGTGGCCTGACGCTGGGCGTCGTTGAAGTATGCGGGAACGGTGATGACCGCCTGCGTGATCGGCTCGCCGCCGAGCTTGGCTTCGGCCGCTTCCTTCATCTTCTGCAGGATGAAGGCCGAGATCTGCTGCGGGGAATACTGCTTGCCTTCCGCCTCGACCCAGGCATCGCCGGTCGGGCCCTTCACGATCTTGTAGGGGACGAGCTTCTTGTCCTTCTCGACCATCGGGTCGTCGAAGCGACGGCCGATCAGGCGCTTGATTGCGAAAAACGTGTTCTTGGGATTGGTCACCGCCTGGCGCTTGGCGGGCAGGCCGACAAGCTTCTCGCCGTCGTCCGCAAAGGCGACGATCGACGGGGTGGTGTTCATGCCTTCGGCGTTTTCCAAGACCCGCGGCTTTCCGCCGTCCATGACGGCCACGCACGAGTTCGTGGTTCCAAGGTCAATGCCGATGACTTTTGCCATGCTTCTACTTCCTCTTTGTTGCGGCGGACCGCCCGAGCCCGGATCTCCGGCACCCGATCGGCGTCAGGCCGTATGCGCCAAACGCCGCGATCCCCAGAGTTTAAGTTGACGTTGCGCGCTTATATAGGGTGCTGTTTTGGGGACGCAACGGTTGCGGACCGTCCAAGTGTGGTGAATTGTTCCCACCCCGTGACCTTTTGGCCGGTCTTAGGCGTTAAGTGGATCGAGTGCCACCACTTTTGAACGCGACACGCTGTCAGACACATGGGGATAAATCGTGGCGGAAGAAGGCTTCATGCTCATTCGGAACGCGCTATCGCAAGGCGATCAGCGGCGATTGGTTAAGGCCATTGACGCGGTGGTCAAGTCCGCGCCGTTCTACCAGCCCACGATGCCGAAGACGGGCAAACCGTTATCCGTTCGTATGACCAATGCGGGCAAGCTCGGATGGGTCTCGGATAAGGTCGGGGGATATCGGTACCAACCGCTGCATCCGATAACCGGAAAACCCTAGAT
>JAKAXS010000409.1 GCA_021816505.1 Pseudomonadota bacterium | reverse complement strand
TTCCGATCTCTCCAGTATCATGACAAGCCTTACATCGCTGCCACGTCTCACCTGACCAACCCGCGATGCCGGAGCGTAGACGAGAACGAACTGCCGGGCTCCATACCGCCGATTTACAACAATTTGCTATACGGCGAGATTGGCTTCCGGTTGTCGCACAAGCTCTTGGAGAACGGCGGACGGCGCCGGGAGGTTCTCAAAACGGTGGCGTCCGTCAAGGAGCGCGTGGGCTCGCTCGTCAAGGAAGTGGACTTCCTGCGAAGCGATACGACCGAAATCGATCGACACCTGGACTTCATGCGCGCGGCCACAAAGAATTTGAAGAAGCCCGCGTTTGTCTGTTTGTCCTCGGACTTATTCAAGCTCGCCACATCTGGCTATGTTCAGATGGAAGACTCCCACATGCGGGTTTGGGCAATCCAGAGAGCGCATGACGAGAAAAACTCTCGAGAAGAGCATGCCTTCATGATCGAAGGGCTCGGGGGGGCCGGAAATCTACGCTTGTTCAAACAAGCCAAGGATCCTTGGGGAGAATTCTACCCCGCGAACTTCAATGCAGACATGATCACCTTGGATGTGATCAAGGCGTTCCGAGATTGGAACACAGAGCGACTGAAGCTCCTGGATGGAAAGGTGTCGCTGTGCATGTTTCCGCATATGGGCGACAAGGGCAACAGTCAGGCCCCGCAATACGACATGATGAGCCTGCGCTATTGGTCGTCCCGTCTGCAAGCCCACGCGACTGCCAATCAATCGCAGTGGAAGTTTCTGCAACCCGCCGACGGAAACGCTCTGGTATTCGGCATCGAGCCAGCGGGCATGTACGTCCCTCCGATGAGAAACTCCGGCTATCGCGTTCGCGGCGATTACAGCGGGGAAATCGCTCATCTGCTGTCGAAAGAGGCGCAGGATCAGAAGTCGCACTGGCAGCGTTGGGAGATGCGCATCGAAGGCGCAGAAGTCCTTCCCAAGAACGAAACCGTCGTGTTGGATTTATCCAAGGACACCATTCACGGTAAGTTGGAACTCGCCGCGCCGCCACAATGAGGCAATCAACGTAGCTGGCGAACCTCAAAGTGCGTCCAGTCCCGTGCACCGGCTCCACCAATTTCGCAAAGCCCCTGCGATCATTCGGCGGCCCCATTCCCTCACGGCACCGTACCGGTCTAAGCTCGGCGGCGGACTGATGGGAAGCCGGGGGCGTCGATGTTGGGTGGCAGGACGGGGCACGCCGCAGGCGGGCCTGTGATCGTGACGGTGCACGGCACCAACGACGCGGCAGTGGCCGGTGAAGGCATCCGTTGGTGGCAGAGGGGCTCGACGTTTACGGAACGCCTCGTCGGCGAACTGGCGCAGCGCGGCGTTCCCGGAGCCGAGATCGTACCGCTGCATTGGTCCGGCGCGAACTCGGATTATGACAGGCTGCGCGGCTCGTCCGAACTCTCCAGTTTGCTGCGCCGCCTCGACAAAGCCGGGCGGCCGCACGCCGTCATCGCTCACAGTCACGGCGGCAATGTCGCGCAGGAAGGGTTGGCACGCACGCCGCGCTCCGGCGCCCGCGGCGGTGTCGTCTCCTTCGGCACGCCGTTCTTTACGCGGCGCCTGAAATCGGTGCCGCTCGCGATCGCGCTGTTTCAGATCCTGATGGGCGCCGTGGTCGCGCCGATCATGATCTGGTACCTCGCGGCCATTCTCGGCGCGGGCACCAACAAGCCGGTCGAAACCGTCGTCGTGTTCGGCGGGCTCCTCTTGCTGTCGTTGTGGAGTCTCGCATCCGGCGTTCGCAAGATCTTCCATCGGTCGTTCGCGGTGCGCCGGCTCAAGACCGCGATGGCGCCAGACGACTGGCTGGTGATCTACAGCCCGCGCGACGAGGCGATGCGCCTGCTGGAACAGGCCGCGCTGCTATCGCCGCACTACGTCAAGACGGAAGCCGCAGTGCGCGCGCTGACGGCGTTCGCCTCACTAGCCGGCGTCGTAGCGACCGCCGGACTCTTCCTGGCGTTCAGCGGATACTTCCTCGAGCCGATCATCACGAAGGTCTCCGCCGGCCAATTCGGCCTCGGCATGGCCGCGGACTTCACGTTCCTCCTCTTGATGCCGCTGGTCTACGGTGCCGTCTTTCTGATCATCGCCGGTCTTGCGCGGGCGGGAGGCGGGTGGCTGTACGCCAAGTTTCTCAGCTCGGCCATTCACGGCGGGATACTGGGCGCCGCGTTCGGCGGAGACGGCCCCTTCAAACTGACCGGCATTCGACGCCTGCCGCCCTATCTGACAGGCGCGAAGGAACAGCGCATCGAAGCGCTCAGTTTTGGCGGCGTCGACGATGCAGCCGTGTTCGTCGCGGCGCAGCAGCTCTACGACACGATCGTCGCGGCGGAAGGCCCGGAGGGCGGCATCGCCGATCCGGACACGATGTGGAAACGCCTGAGCGATGCGCTCTACCACAACGCCTACATGCGGGACGACGATGTGATCGCTACGGTTGCCGACCACCTGGTGCACACGTGGCGCAACAAGTGCGGTACCGCGCTACAGCCGGCGCTGGCTCAGTAGGCTGCGTAACCGCGCCACCCCAATGAAGGCTTCCCGCTCTCGCGGGTCTGCCCTAGCATCGCCGCGTTCGCAAACGCACGGTATGCGAGGGCGCCCATGTCCCAGATCCTCATCGTCCTGCTCACCATCGTCACGGCCATCACGTCGGCACTGATCGGCGGTGTCTTCTTCATCTTCTCGGTCACGGTGATGCGTGCATTCTCCCGCATCAAGACCGCAAGCGCGATCGCGGCCATGCAGGAAATCAATCTGGTGATCGTGCGCTCGCTGTTTCTTACCGCATTCTTCGGAGCGGCACTGACGTCGCTGATCCTAGCGGCCTACGCAATACTGCACTTGCAGCAGCCGGGATCCGCCTGGCTGCTGGCCGGCGCGGTGTTCTACCTCTTGCCGAACATCCTGCTGACGATGGTCCGCAACGTCCCGCTCAACAATGAACTGGCCGCCGTCGATCCGGCCTCACCCGCGAGCGAAGCCGTTTGGACGAAATATCTGGCGGAATGGACGATGTGGAACCACATCCGCACCATCGCGTGCATCACCGCTTCGGCATGCTTCATCATGGCCCTGATCGACCGGATCTAGCCGGATCCCGGCGCCGCGTTCAAATCGATGGGTTGGCAATCGCCGGCACCTGCCATACATACGGTCCGCACGTCCGCCATCCCAGCGGGGACCCATGCCGTCGATCATCACTGTCAAAGACCTGTCGAAGACCTACGCCAGCGGCTTCCAGGCCCTGAAGAACGTCGACCTGACGATCGAGAAGGGCGAGATACTCGCCTTGCTGGGTCCGAACGGTGCGGGCAAGACCACCCTGATCAGCATCATCTGCGGCATCGTCAATCCGTCGTCGGGCAGCGTCACAGTCGACGGCATGGACATCGCCCGCGATTATCGCGCCGTTCGCTCGATGATCGGCCTCGTACCGCAGGAACTGACCACCGACGCGTTCGAGACCGTTTTCAACACGGCCTCCTTCAGTCGCGGATTGTTCGGCAAGGCACCCGATCCGGCGTACATCGAGAAGGTGCTGCGCAGCCTGTCGCTGTGGGACAAGAAGGACCGCCGCGTCCGC
>JAKAXS010000408.1 GCA_021816505.1 Pseudomonadota bacterium | reverse complement strand
CACCAGCCGCTGATACTTATCGATTGCGCGGCTGACCTCGGCGTCGTCCCACGCGAGCGGCAAATGCACGACCCGCGAGGGCACACGGATTGCGGCGACCGGGGTCAGCATGCCCTGTGCATGCTGTAGCCATGCGATAAGTTGCCCCTCGGACAACCTTCGGTTGTCGTAGTGGATCTGCAGCGAACGGATTCCGGGCGTGAGATCCATGATGGCTGCCCGTTCGGGGCCGTCTTGCGACAGCAGCCATTCATGCAAGGCATGCACCTGCAGGCGCAGGGCGATGTCGAGCACCGGCGGTCCATATTCGACCAGAAGATATTTGTCGCCCGCGCGGCGGTAGATAACCGGCGTCCGCTCGACCGTCGCGCCCCTTGCGATAATGGCCTGACGGGTCGTATCGACTCCGAATACGGCAGGATCCGCAGACAGGCAGGCAACGTCACCATTCTCGATCGCCGCCTCGACCGCCTCTTCGAGGCGCATGGCGCCCTCCGGCGTGAGCGGTACGAAACGCACGATATCGCCAGGCCGCAGCTGCCCAAGCTTCCACAACTCGGCGGCGGCCACGACCACCGGGCAGACAAATCCGCCCAGACTCGGTCCGTCGGGACCAAGAATGACAGGCATGTCGCCCGTAAAATCCACCGCTCCTATCGCATAGGCATTATCATGGATATTGGAGGGATGCAGGCCCGCCTCGCCGCCATCGGCCCGCGCCCAGCGCGGCCTGGGCCCCTTGAGCCGCACCCCGGTGCGATTCGACTGATAGTGCACCTCATAATCACTGGAAAAAAGCGTCTCGATATCCTTGTCCAGAAAAAAATCCGGTGCTGCATGCGGACCATACAACACACCGATGCGCCAATGATGCGGATAGACGGGCGCCTGCCCCACTGCACCAGCAGCGCTCGCGCCTGTCTGCACAAACGGCAGGCGGTCCCCGCCGCGCAGAATGCGGCCCTGGTATCCGCCAAGTCCGCCCAAGGCGAAGGTTGCAGCGCTACCGAGATACGATGGGACGGCAAAGCCCCCGGCGATCGCAAGATAACAACGCAACCCGGCGCCATCCATGCGGCCTATGCTCACGATGGCGCCCGCCGGCACCGCGTACGCGCGCCACATCGGAACCATCCGTCCGTCGATTCGCACCTCCGTGCCGGCCCCGGTCACAGCGATGCGGGTCGCTACAGGAAACCGCATACGCGCACCGCTCATGGTCATTTCCAGGGCTGGTGCGCCCGGGGTGTTGCCAACGAGCCTGTTGGCAACACGCATCGCGACATTGTCCATGGGACCGGAAGGGGGCACCCCTACGTGCCAGAAACCCAGACGGCCCGGAAAATCCTGGAGCGTCGTCTGCAGGCCCGGATCGAGAATCTCCACCACCGGAGGATCATAGGACACCGTCTCCAGCAGGGCCGTCGTATAGCGCCCCGCAACGAAGCGATCGTCGGCCGCGATCGCGGAAAGATAGTCGATATTGGTTGCTGGTCCGCTCACGCCCGTCTGCGCAAGCGCCTGGCGCAAGGCCACGAGCGCAGCCTCCCGTCTTCGGCATGGACCTGGATCTTGGCAAGCAGTGGATCGTAATACGGGGTAATCTCCGTGCCCTCCTCGATCCAGGTATCGACACGGACAGGCGGCCAGCGCAGCGTCGTTACCGTCCCGCTCGCGGGACGAAAGTCCAGCGCCGGATCCTCCGCATAGACGCGCGCCTCGATGGCGGCTCCACGCGTGGTTGGCCGGTAGGCGGCGGTTGGATCGTCACCAGCCGCAAGACGCACCATCCACGCCACGAGGTCCACTCCGGTCACAAGCTCGGTAATACCGTGCTCGACCTGCAGGCGGGTATTGACCTCAAGGAAGTAGAAGTCGCCGGCCGCTGCATCGTAGATGAACTCGACGGTCCCTGCGGATTGATAACACACGCCCTCCATGAGCCGCACCGCGGCCTGCAGCAATGCCGCACGCGTCCTGTCCGGCACATGCGGGGCTGGCGTCTCCTCAATGATCTTCTGATGACGGCGCTGCACGGAGCAGTCTCGCTCGCCGAGCGCCACCACCCGCCCCCGTCCATTACCGAATACCTGCACCTCGATGTGTCGGGCCGATGCGACGTAGCGTTCGAGAAACACGCCCGCTTCCTTGAAGTGCGCGCGGGCAAGCCCGTCCACCGCAGCGAACGCGCCCTCGAGCTTCGCGGCATCGCGGCACACCCGCATACCGATCCCGCCGCCACCCGCCGTGCTCTTGATCATTACCGGATAGCCGATCTCCTCGGCAAAGGCGCGCGCCTCTTCGGCGGTGCCGACGAGCGGCGACCCGGGCAGTTGTGGTACCCCACGGAGACGCGCCTGTTCGCGCGCCGTATGCTTCAACCCGAAAAGCCTTATCTGCTCCTCCGTCGGCCCGATGAAAACCACCCCGCAGCGCGCGCAGGCCGCAGCAAAATCCGCGTTTTCCGACAGGAACCCATACCCCGGATGAATGGCTTCCGCACCGGTCGCGCGCGCAGCCGCGAGAATCCGGTCTGCATCCAGATAACTATCGCGGACAGCGGATCCGCCGAGGGCAACCGCAACATCCGCATAGCGCACATGCATGGCGTCCGCATCGGCATCCGAATAAACAGTTATGCTGCGCACGCCAAGCATCTTGAGGGTGCGCAGGATCCGCACCGCGATCTCACCGCGATTGGACACCAGCACGGTCTTGAACATGAGGCTCTCCCAAGCAGGTCGTCCCGCATGAAACACGCCTCCGGGTCGTCCCGGAGCCGTCAGGCATTCCAGATAAGCAATCGTATCGGCGTGGGGTTATACGCGTTGCACGGGTTGTTCAGTTGCGGGCAATTCGAGATGACGACGCTCACATCCATCTCTGCACGCATCTCCACGTACTTCCCGGGCGCCGACACGCCATCGGCAAAAGTGAGCCGCTCGCCCTCGACGGGCACATTCATGAAGAAATTGATATTGCTGGTTATGTCTCTCTTGCCAAGCGGTTCGCCCGCGCCGCGCAGCGTCGCCAAAGCGGCAAGGAAGTTGTCCCGGCAGTTGTGCATGAAACAGCGATCCGGTGCGTAGCGGACGGAATTGCTCTCCGCCGAGCACGCACCACCCAGGGTGTCGTGATAGCCACAGGTGTCGTCGATGATCGTCAACATGACGCGCCCGTCGGATGACCACAGACGGCTACCCGTTGTCAGATACAGGCGCCGCTGGCGGCGGATGGTATCGGTGGCGCTGTAGCGTACCCCTGGATCCGACGCCGAATAGAACAGAGTATCCACGGCCTGATTGCCCATGAGGTCGACGATCCGGAATACCTGCCCTGCCAGCAGCGTGCCAACCCACGGCTCCCCCGCCCCGCAGACTTCATCGATGACCGCCGTTGCTGCAGTGCGCATGGCTTCGCTCATGCCCCCTCCCGCTGCGCCAGATACGCGTGTGTATTGGCATAGGCGCGCCCATTTTCTTCGCAGTGGAGACGACAACACGGCGGCGCGCCCGCTCCGCCACGATTGGCAGCAATCCTGATGGCCGCCGGCACATAGGATTCCCTTTCATCAAGCGGATGTGGGGACGCCGAAGTCACGACCAGCGTATCCATCTCAAAATGGAGATAGATCGG
>JAKAXS010000407.1 GCA_021816505.1 Pseudomonadota bacterium | reverse complement strand
ATGCGCTGCACGTCGAAAGCCGCGCGAGGGCCGCTGCCGAGGTCGTTCAGTTCGCGCGCCGCAATCGTCATTCCGTCATGCCTTCCCTATTTCCTCTCCCTGCGAAGAGCACCCTCACGTGCTCGTGCCGGACAGCCAGGCGTTGGTGTACGCCGTGAACGCCTCGCGCAGGCCTTCGTGCTCGACCTTGGCCAGGGCTTCGCCGATGAAACTTTCGACGAGCAGCGCGCGGGCCTCGGCCGCGGGAATGCCACGCGACTGACAGTAGAACATCAGATCGTCGTCGATCTGAGCCACCGTGGCACCGTGGCCGCAGACGACGTCGTCGGCGTAGATCTCGAGCTCGGGCTTGGAATCGAACTCGGCATCCGGCGACAACATCAAGGCCTGCGCCATCTGCTTGCCGTCGGTCTTCTGTGCGTCCGGGCGCACGATGACCTTGCCCTGGAAGATGCCACGCGACTGATTGGCGAGAACGCCCTTGAACAGCTCGCGGCTCTCGCACTTCGGCACGGCGTGATCGACGACGAGCGTCGTATCGACGTGTTCGCTGCCGCGCGTGAGGAACGCGCCCGACACGTCGAGCTTCGCGCCTTCGCCGCCATAGACGACATTGATGCCGTTACGTGCCAGACGCGTACCGAAGGTGAACTGGAAGCCGTGGTAGACCGTGTCCTTACCCAGCGCGACCAGCCAGTTCGACAGATGCGACGCCTCACCCTGATCGGCCACGCATTTGACGTGCGCGACCTCGGCCGCGTCACCGACCTTGATCTCCGTGACGCCGTTGGCCTGGGCGCTGGTGCCGGCATCTGGTGCCACGACGAACGCCTCGATGATCGTAACCTTGGCGTTCGCGCCGATGCTGACGACGTTCCGCACGGCAGCAGACTGCGCAGCGGAACCAGCTCGCACGTTCACGATCATCAGCGGCTTGGCGATCTCCGCGCCCGCGCCGACAGTCACGATCGCGCCATCGGTGACGAAAGCGGCGTTGAGCGCGAGTACGGCGTTCTGGCCCTCGTCCGCACCTTCGGCGGTAAGCGTCGCCAAGCCGCTCGCCAGAGCCTCGCTCAGCGGCGCGACACTGATCTGGCTGTCGGACGGCAGCTTCGACGACAGCTCGGCAGAATGGAACCCATTCACGAACACGATGCGGTCGGCTTCGATGTCAGCCATCGGTCCGAGCGCCGTCGCGAGATCCTTGGCGGAAAGCTGGGATGCCGCCGCCGATGGCGCATACGCGTCCTTCAGCGTGTTGCGCAGGTCCGTATACTTCCACTCCTCGATACGGCGATGCGGCATGCCAAGCGATGCAAAGCGACTCAGCGCCTCGCGGCGCGCCGGCATTGCCTTCGTGCCGCCCGGCAGCTGCTCCGCCACCCGCTCGAACAGCTCCGGAATGGCCTGCTCGGCCTTCGTCTTGATAACTGCGACGTTCATCTTAGGCAGCCTCGCCTGCGTATTCCGCGTAGCCGGACTTCTCCAGCTCGAGAGCCAGACCCTTGTCTCCGGACTTGCGGATCTGTCCGCCAGACAGCACGTGCACCTTGTCCGGCACGATGTAGTTCAACAGCCGCTGATAGTGCGTGATGACCAGCATCGCGCGGTCTGTGCCGCGCAGCGCATTCACGCCGTCCGCGACGATGCGCAGGGCGTCGATGTCGAGGCCGCTGTCGGTCTCGTCGAGAACGCACAGCGACGGTTCCAGCATCGCCATCTGCAGGATTTCCGAGCGCTTCTTCTCGCCGCCGGAGAAGCCGACGTTGACCGGCCGCTTCAGCATCTCGGTGTCGATGTTGAGCTTGCCCGCCTTCTCGCGCACGACCTTCATGAAGTCGGGCGTGGAGAGTTCGGCCTCGCCGCGCTTCTTGCGCACGGCATTGGTGGCGGTGCGCAGGAACGTGAGGCCGGCGACGCCGGGGATCTCCATCGGATACTGGAAGGCCAGGAACACGCCCTTCGCGGCGCGCTCGTCCGGCTCCATCTCCAGGATGCTTTCGCCGTTCCAGAGGATTTCGCCGTCGGTCACCTCGTAGCCGGGGCGGCCGGCGAGCACATACGCCAGCGTGGACTTGCCCGAACCGTTCGGCCCCATGATCGCATGCACTTCGCCCTTCGGGACCGTCAGCGACAGCCCTTTGAGGATCTCGCGATCCTCGTCCTCGATCTTCACGTGCAGGTTCTTGATCTCAAGCATCTTGTTTGACTCACATCCCGTGTTTGTTTGGCTTCCGCCGATTTCTTTGGGAAGAGGGGCAGCTACGAACCGCAGCGCCAGCCTCTGCCCCTCACCCTAACCCTCTCCCCGTGAAGGACGGGGAGAGGGAATTTCTATCCAACGCTTCCTTCGAGGGAGATGCCGATCAGCTTCTGCGTCTCGGCCATGAACTCCATCGGCAGCTGCTGCAGCACGTCGCGGACGAAGCCGTTGACGACGAGGGCCACCGCCTCCTCCGCCGAAAGACCGCGCTGCTGACAGTAGAACAGCATGTCGTCGGAGATTTTCGAGGTGGTCGCCTCGTGCTCGAAGTGCGCCGTCATGTTCTTGGCTTCGATGTACGGCACGGTGTGCGCGCCGCACTTGTCGCCGATCAGCAGCGAGTCGCACGCCGTGAAGTTGCGCGCGCCGGTCGCTTTGCGGTGCGCGGACACCAGCCCGCGATACGTGCTCTGCGAGTGGCCGGCCGCGATGCCCTTGGCGATGATGCGGCTCGACGTGTTCTTGCCGAGGTGGATCATCTTCGTGCCGCTGTCGACCTGCTGATAGCCGTTCGACACCGCGATCGAATAGAACTCCCCGCGCGAGTTGTCGCCGCGCAGGATGCAGCTGGGATACTTCCACGTGATCGCAGAGCCGGTTTCGACCTGCGTCCACGAGATCTTCGAGTTGCGGCCACGGCAGTCGCCGCGCTTCGTCACGAAGTTATAGATGCCGCCCTTGCCGTTCTTGTCGCCCGGATACCAGTTCTGCACCGTGGAGTACTTGATCTCCGCGTCGTCGAGCGCGATCAGCTCGACCACCGCGGCGTGCAACTGGTTTTCGTCGCGCGTCGGCGCCGTGCAGCCTTCCAGGTAGCTGACGTACGAGCCCTTGTCGGCGATGATGAGCGTGCGCTCGAACTGGCCCGTGTTCTTCTCGTTGATGCGGAAATAGGTCGACAGCTCCATCGGGCAGCGCACGCCCGGCGGGATGTAGACGAACGAGCCGTCCGAGAAGACGGCCGAGTTCAGCGCGGCATAGAAGTTGTCCGACTGCGGCACGACGGTGCCGAGGTATTTGCGCACGAGGTCGGGATGCTCGCGCAGGGCTTCCGAGATCGAGCAGAAGATCACGCCGGCCTTGGCCAGCTCCTTCTTGAAGGTGGTGACGACCGAGACGCTGTCGAACACGGCATCGACCGCGACGCGCGCGCCTTCGACGCCGGCCAGCACGGCCTGCTCCTTCAGCGGAATGCCCAACTTCGCATAGGTCGCCAGCAGCTCAGGATCGACCTCATCCAGGCTCTTGGGGCCCGTCGTGCTCTTGGGCGCGGAGTAGTAGTACAGGTCCTCGAAGTCGATCTTGGGAAACTCGACCTTGGCCCACGTCGGCTCCTTCATGGTGCGCCAGCGCTGATAGCTGTCCAGCCGCCAAT
>JAKAXS010000406.1 GCA_021816505.1 Pseudomonadota bacterium | reverse complement strand
CGAAATCCGCCGGATCCCCCTGGGACGGAAGAATGCCCTGTTCGCCGGCAACGACACCGGTGCCGAGCACTGGGCGCTGATGGCGACGCTGATCGGATCCGCCAAGGTCAGCGGCGTCGAGCCGCTCGCCTGGCTCACCGAAATCCTCGAACGCATCGTCGCCGGCCATACCAAGGCCAACGAAATCGACACCCTGCTGCCTTGGGCCTGGAAAACTCAGGCCACTCTACCAGCCGCCGCGTAGCGCTCGCTCGCCAACGCAAGGCCGTCATTCAGACTGCACTTACCGGATAAGTGGCATGTCGACGAGGTCGTGATCTCGATCCGCGGCCGGAAGCATTGGCTCTGGCGAGCCGTCGATGCCAGGGGCGATACGTTGGAAATCCTCGTGCAGAGGTGCCGGAACGCCAAGGCGGCCAAACGATTCCTACGCAAGCTGATGCGTCACTGGGGATCACCGCGCGTGCTGGTCACCGACAAGTTGCCCAGCTACCGCATAGCCCGACGCGCGCTTTGCCCGGGCGCCGATCACCATGCCCACAAGGGGTTAAACAGTCGGGCCGAGGCATCGCACCGACACACCCGACGGCAAGAGAAAATCATGGGCCGGTTCAAATCTCCCAGGCACGCGCAGCGGTTCCTCTCCGTCCACGACCAGACCGCCACCCTCTTTCGCCCGAAACGCCTTCGCCTCACCGCAGCATCCTACCGCCACGCCCGGGCGGACGCCTTCAGCCTCTGGGCCGACTTCGCGGCGGAGATCACGGCCTGATCTCAAGCGCAGCCGCTCCGTCCAGTCGACCTGCGCCTGCCGTCTGGGAGGCCATCCTCGCCGCCCAATAAAGCGACAATATCGCAGCTTTGCCGCCACAACCTTTGGCTCGTCAGGCTATTTGCACCAGAGCCAGCTGGAAGATGCGGACGCCGAGCGCTTCCTGCACATGCCCCATCTGCGAGAACGGCGACGGAAGAAACACGACACGCCGGGCGAACGGGCCGAACAGACGCCGTGATGCAGGGGCGATCGACACGAAAGCCTCCGCCATCGCTCACCTGGTCCATGCCTCCCGCCATGCCGCGAATTCAGACGGCCTGATCTGATAGCGCGCGAAATTGCCCTCATGCAAGCCGAGAAGCTCGCTCTCCGCCGTTTCGCGGAAGCGCTCACGCTCGGGCGGGTCGATGTGCTCGCTCGTCCACGTGCTGACGTGCTTCGTGGCCTGCTTCTTGTCCATGCGCCCGCGAACGACCGCGCCGACGACTTCACGCAGCGCCCCGCGGTGCCGGAGCCTGAAAGGATCGGGCTCGCCGAGCGATTGCCTGACGGCGGCATAGCGTGCGGCGGAGCGCTCGTAGGCCCAGATAAACACGTCGCGCAGCAACTCGGTCTTGTTGAGTTCATAGACACCCAGCACGGCGTCGGTATAGGCCCCGCGGGGCACGCCCTCGAACGAGAGCGGCGAGAGATTGCCCTTGATCAGGGGGATGTTCGCGGAGAGCCGCGACACGCGTTTGTTCACGTCATCGAACGGCTGCAAATACGGGAGCTGCACCATGACGAAGAACGCCTGCTCGAACGGATCGGCGATGGCCGCTGCCGTTGCGAGTATCTCGTCGAAGCACTCTTCGATCAGTTGCGGCACTTCGAGCGGATGGAAGGCCGAGCGCTCGATGCCGACGCCGATATGGCGGAGCCTGCCCGCCGCGTCGGGATCGGCGAGCAGGTTGTTCGCCAGCAGCGCGTGGAGATTGAGAATGGTGTAGCGGTTGAAGCCGATCTCCTCCGCGGTGCCGACAAGGAATTCGATCGCGTCCTTGTGGTTGAGGATCATCTGCGCCTCAAGGCGCTCCTTCCCTTCCGCCTCCTCGCCAAGGTCGATGAGGCGCTTGGTGTCGAGCAGCGAATAGGTATTCCCCTCAAGGCGGCTCGAATTCCAGGACAGATCGATCAGCAGCCTGTTCAATATGTGCTTCGCGTAGGTGCCGGCGGGCTGCGCGGCGATGGCAGGCGTGCCGACCTCGCGCAGGTGCGCGCGCTCCGCCGCCGTCAGATAGAAGCTCTCATTAGGCCGGTAGGCATCGAGGAACGCGCGGTCATAGCCGACCGGCTTGCGCGTCTCGGGCGGCTTGCGGACATACACCTGAATTTCGGCGCCGGGCTTGGAGAGTGGCAGGACGGCTTCGCCTTCCGCTCTCGCCACGGCGCGTCCGGCAGCCGTGCCGACGGCGGCCTGCACCTGCGGCAGGCGATAGCGCGCCCAGCGGCCTTCGCCCTCCATGACCAGGCGGCGGTGATCGACTAGATACTTGAGCCGGTATTGCAGCGTGCGGCGCGGCGGCGGCTCTTGCAACGAATCGGCGATCTGCTGCGCCGTCGCCCCGTCCTCATGGCGACGCACGGCCTCCTCGATCGCCTGCAATTCCTCTTCCAGAATACGCCTTGCCACGCGGACTCCTGTTTTATTGCGCGTAACGTCTCTATGCGCAATTTAAGCACACTTACGCGCAATTTTCTAGTCTATGCGCAATTTAACTCTCTATGCGCAATTATAATTGCGCATAGGAGAGAAGTGCCGGCAGCACCAATTCTGCGCTGCTGCTTTCTCGCTTGACTTATGCTTGATATTTTCGTATTTTGCCGTAAATTTATATTATCGTACATGAGAATCCGCGTGCCCCAGATTACGATCGAAAGCGAGACATACGAGCGACTCCAGCGCCACGCCAAGCCGTTTGTGGATACCCCGGATACAGTGATCAACCTCGCGCTCGATGCACTCGATCAGCTGTCCGGGCGCCCTGCTGCTTCAAACGGGACGGCTGCCGAGCCGGAGCGGCCAATCGACCCGCGCCTGCTCCCCAGCCTCACGCATACCAAGGTGCTGGATGCTTCGATTGGCGGAGAGCTGATCCCGAAAGCGAACTGGAACCTGCTGCTGGACGAGATTCTGCGCCGCGCGATGAAACGCCTTGGCAGTTTCGAGGACTTGCGCAAGCTGTGCCCGGTAAACATGGTGAAGGGGCGCAAGGATGACGAAGGCTACAGCTACCTTCCCGATATCGATGTGTCCGTGCAGGGCCAGGATGCAAACGCGGCCTGCCGGACAGTGGTGACTGCGGCGCAGGGGCTCGGGATCGAGCTGGATATTGGGTTCATGTGGCGGCCCAAGGAAGGGGCAGTACACCCCGGCGAGCGGGCGCGAATCAAAGTTGCAGGCTCCCGGCGAGCCGCTAGTGTGAAAGCGGCGTAATGAGGGAGTTTTTTGCCTACATACGTAGAGAGCAAAAAAAGATAGTAGCTGAATACGGCGACGCGCTGGCCTTTTGCCGCGAGTTGCTGACAGAAAATCGACAGCTATCTTTGCCAGAGAAGATCGCCGATGTTTTTGCTAAGGTAGAACCTGATGAACGCGACTATGCCATAGCAAGCGCATACTCGCTGCTCATAGGTGAGAAGCGTCGGCAGCAACTCTCGGCCTATTTCACGCCCCCTGCCCTATCACGGGCCGTGGTGGAAGCAAGCGCGCATATTCTGGATCGATGCGATCGTCCCACAGTATTAGACTCGGCTTGCGGCGGCGGATCATTTTTAACCCCGGTCGCACGCTATCTGGTTAGCAAAAGCGTGAAGCGTGGAGCC
>JAKAXS010000405.1 GCA_021816505.1 Pseudomonadota bacterium | reverse complement strand
GCCGTCTCGGCGATCGACTGCAGCCTGGACGGCACGACGGCCGAGTTCGACATGGCATACAGCAGGAAGCCGACGATCACGACGACCGAAGCCACCATGAACAACGACGAGTTGGTGAACGAAGCATCATAGCCGAAGAGATCAATGTGCCAGAGGCGCTTGATCTCGAACTGATGGATTGGATCCGGCATTCCAGATCCGGAAGAAGCGTCAGCCACGATTTCCCCTCAAGCCTCAGTCGTCTTCATCGTCGTCCGGCATCGAACGGCCGATGTTGCCCTTCGTCGCCACCTTGATTTCTGCCTGAAGCTTCGTAAATGCCCGCAACACGTTGATGATGCCGGCAGCGAAGCCCATGAAGAAAAAGATCAGAAACAGCCACGGCGTAGTGCCCAGCCACCGATCCAGGAAATAGCCGATAAGCCCGCCGACCAGCACCGCGCCAACAAGCTCGGATGCCATTCGCAGACCGTATGCCATACCGCGCGAACGAACGGCAGCGGACTCGTAATCCGGTTCCTTTGCCGCCTGCTGCGCACGAGCATTGTCGAGCTGCTTGTCGAGATCGCCGACACGCCGCTCGAAATTCGACCTGTCGGAAGGCGATAGATTTCCCGACCCAGGGCCATCGCCCTTCCGTTCATCCGGCATGGCAAAATCCCTTGTGTCGGATAGGCCTTTCGACGGGCCGCACCATAGTTACGCAGTGTGAGGGGTGTCAAGGTCGCGCCACAATGCCTTTTCGTCGGGCAGGTAGGGCGAAACCGCGCAGGCCGGACGCTTACGGCGCGATTGATGAGCAACCGCTCAAGCCCCGGGCGTCTCAGGCCTTCGGGAGCATACGGTCGCTGATGATCCGGCGCTGTATTTCGCTGGTGCCTTCGAAGATCGTCGTCAGCCGGGCGTCGCGCCAATAACGCTCGACCCGGCGCTCTGTCGTATAGCCGTTTCCGCCGTGGAGTTGCATGGCCTGATTGGTCACGCGGACCGCCATTTCCGTTGCCAGCAGCTTGACTTGCGCGCTCTCGCTTTCGGCGCCCTCGCCCAGGTCCAACAGATGCGCGACCTGCTGCCAGAAAGCGCGGGCCTGTGCCACCTCCGCCGCCATGTCCGCCAGGGCAAAGCGCAAGGCCTGGAATTCGCCGATCGGCTGTCCGAACTGCTCCCGCTCCTGCAGATAGGCCCAGGTATCCTCGACAGCCGCCCGCGCTACCCCCACGGCGCGCGCCGCCGTATGCACGCGCGCGATGTTCAGCCCGCGCTGCACGGAGGCAAATCCGCCCGAGTCCGCATCTGCACCCTGATCGCCGTACAGTCCTGTCAACCGATCGCTCTCGGGAACGCGCACACCGTCAAGCTCCAGATGCCATGTGAGGAAGCCGTGGTAACCGATCTTGTCGATCGCGTGCCCCGTCATGCCCGCCGGAAAAGACCCCGGCTGCTTGAGGACGAGAAAGGGCTCCAGACCTGCCGACCGCGACTCGCCCGGCTCCGGATCGCGCGTGCGCGCCAGCACCTCGATGAAATCCGCCGCGAGCGCGAAACCCGCCCAACGCTTCGTTCCGGTCAGCACCCATTCGTCGCCCTCTCGCACCGCGCGGGTCTCCACACCGGCGAGGTCCGAGCCCGCCGTGGGCTCGGAAAGAGCGATGCTGCCGATCCACTTGCCTTGCGCCGACTTGCGCATCAGCTGCAGCCGGCGCGCATCGTCGATCGTCTGCGTGCCGAGGCCCTGCCCGCGGGCCAGAATGCTGCCGACCGACAGCCACGCCCGCGCCAGTTCCTCCGAAACGAGGCAGTACTCGAACACGCCGAGCCCCATGCCGCCGTGCTCGGACGGGATCGTGATGCCGAACCATCCGCGCTCCGCCATCTGCTCAATCAGGGAGCGGGGCATCTCGCCCTTCTGGGGATCCAACTCGTCGGCAATCGGCATGACGACCTCGCGCGCGAACTCGCGCGCATCGATCTGCAGCGCCACGCGCGCATCCGTGCGCCATGGCGAGAACAACTCAGGGGGCTGCGGCTCAAGCTTCAGAGAAGACGGCATCGGACACTCGGAGTTGCTTGGAGATGGTCAGCGCAAAGAAGAGCGGCGTCGAAACGCGACGCCGCTCTCTTCAGTTCAATCGTCCTGGTTTTATGGCTGCGTTGGCGGCGCGCTCTTCTCAGGCGCGGCGTCGTTCGTCTCGGGAGCTGGCGTCGGCGCGGCGGGTGCCGCGGGCGCTGTCGCGCTGCTGCCGGATTCGCCGCTGCTTGCGCCGGTCGCAGCGCTGTCGTTGGTCGTTACGCTGGCTTGATCGGCCGCGTTATCGCTGTTGATGTAATAGGCGCCACCGACGACTGCCGCGAGCAGCAGTGCGACCGCGACGAATGTCTTCGCCGACGAGCCTGCACTGGGTTCCGTATCGGCCGGTTTGACGTAGACTTTTGTTTCCTCTGACATCTGCGAAACTCCTCTATGCCGCTGCAATGAAATATCGTGCCCCGCGCCATGCTCGTTGGGCGGCGGCCTGCGTCTAAAACGAAGCACAAGCCGTGAGGTTCCAATCTCAGCTGCTTAACGTGTTGCGGCACTGCGCACGGAACTGCCGCGGAGACATCCCGTGCCAGCGTTTGGCCGCCCGGGTGAACGCGCTCAACTCCGAAAAACCGAGCATGAAAGCGATATCGGTCATCGACAAATCCGTCTCGCTCAACAACCGTTCGGCGACGTGGCGGCGTGTGTCGCTCAGCACATCTTCGAATGACTTGCCCGCACCGGCGAGCTTGCGTTGGATGCTGCGCTCACCCACGCCGAGCACGTTAGCCACGGCTTTCAATGTCGGCGGCGAGCTGCCGAGCAAGTCGACGATCGCATTGGCCACCTCCGTGCCGAAATCCAAAATCGGCTTCTGCGCATCGAGCAGTATTTCCCCGAGCTGAGTGACCACTTTGTATAACCGCGGATCGGCCGCGGAGTAGGGCCGATCCAGGTTGGAATCTATAAATGAGATCTTGTTCGTGGCGCGCTCGAAGCGCAGGTTCGGCCCGAATACGTTGCGATAGTCTTCGGGGGAGCCCGGATCGCGATGCGCGAGTTCCACCCGTTTCGGGTACCAGTCCGGCGACAAGCCCAGACGTAGCCGCTGCACGACGAGCGCGGCGACAAAGCTGTTGAACTGGATGTTCGGCGTCGGCAGGCTCAGCGGATAGTGCCAGACCAGATCGCATCCGCCTTCAACCGCGCGCGCGTCGATCAGGATGCCGGGCATGACGATCCTCGTGTATCGCGCCACGCACGTAACTGCGGTGCGAAGATCCTGGGCCTGCGTAATGATAAAGCCCAACGCGCCACTGCCGCCGACCGGAAACACCTGAGCGTACTTCAAGCCGAATGCCGGATCCTTGAGGTCATGCGCCAGCGCTTCGAAAAGCGTGACGACTTTGGCGGCCGAGACCTTCGGATCCTGTATGGGCAGCGCGACACCGGACGATCTCGCGATCGGCAGGCGCCGACCTAACTTGAGACCGCGCTCGCCAACGTAATCGGCAAGCGGCTCGACGATACTCTGGCTGACGTAAAGCTGCGCGGTCATGCGCGAAGTCCGAAAAGGGCTCAATCAAAAGTACGCGTAAGGTCAAGCCGCCGGTTTCTCAGA